>NZ_CP019286.1 GCF_000226975.2 Halobiforma lacisalsi AJ5
CCAGCCACGACTGGAGACCGACGAACATCTGCTTGAGATACCGGTAAACGGGTTCTGCCTCCTCGTGGTCACTAGCAGCGTCTTCAGCTTCTCGGAGAAGATGTGCCCAGCACCGCTGAAGGTTACTGCTGAACGCTGGATACGCCGTCCACCCATCGCAGATGACCGTTCCCGGGAAGTCCTCGCCGAGGACTTCCGCGGGAACATCACTTCCACGACTCTCCCTTACGGCGTATAGCGTGTGCTCGCTCGTCCGAAACGTCCAAATCCACGCCTGCTCACCCTCGCGTTTGATACCGGTTTCGTCAACGTGAACGATCTCTGCTTGCTGAATCTGTCTTCGAATCTGTTCGTATTCGCAGCGACCGGCGCGCGCAGCGCGCTCGGTCGCGTGCCACGCGGACGCGCCCGAGAGTTCTAATCCATGCAGTTGCTCGAACCGGTCAGCGATTTTCCGGTAGGGGAGGCGGTGATCGTACCGAGAAAGTGCTGCTTGAGAGATGACGTTCACCCCGAACTGCCCCTCATCGGGGCAGTCGGGGTGTGTAGCAACGGTTTCTGTTCCACAAGAGCTGCACTGGTAGTAGTGACGGTTGTACCGGGTGATTTCTGGTGGCTGTGGATCGGGAACCTCCTCGACGAGTCGGGGGCTGACGCCCACCGACTCGTCGAAGTGTTCGCCACACTCGGGACAACAGTCACAGGTGACATCGATCTCTTTGTCGGGATCTGCTGTTGCACGCCACTCAGGGTCGTGACCGTCCTTCCGTCCGGGAGTACCGCCATCGGTTCGAACATTCTCGTCTTCGTCGTCCTGCGAGGTCGGGGACTCGTCAGTCCCCGACCGTCGCTTACTGGGCGGTGTATGCGGATTTTCGTATTTGCGAAGGCGTGTTTCGAGTTCTTCTATCCGCTCGTCCTTCTGATCGATTTTCTTGTCCTTTCGCTTGTTCTCCCGTTCGAGTTCTTCGACTCGTTGCTCAAGTTGGAGAAGCCGAGAAAGGAGCTCTTCTTTGGTGAAATCGTCTGCGTTCACAGACTCCACCAACCAGTAGTGACAGCAGAAGTAACGGGATGGGCTCCGGTGCGGAGCCCATCCCTGAGAATCGTATCCGAGGTCTGCTGCCTGTTCATATCGCGTCCGTTGAACGCTTCCTACGAGAGAGTACCGAAATCAGCCCGGGCTAAACACATACCAATCTAGTTTAGGAACCTACATACGACTGGAGGCGACTGCGAAAGAAGACGGATTCAAAGTCTGGATGACCGACCGAAGGCATCATAAGACTCTCCACAAGGGGATTGCTCTCGCGCTGAACACCACTAAATAGCTATTCGATCTCAGTCGAACGCAAGTACGTACATCACACCACCTCTATGAGATCAACCGCCAGTGACTCGAGTTCGTCTGTTTCAGCGATGGCGTCAATCCAACGATCCGGAAGCTGTGACGCACCGAACCGCGCACCAGCAACTGCGCCCGCAATCGCTCCGATCGTATCAGTGTCCCCGCCACGATTAACTGCGGTCACAATCGCTTCTTCAGCACTGGTGGCGAGTAGTCCGTCGTGGAGGGCCGTTTGTAGCGAGTGGACGACGTACCCGGACGTTTCGAGCGTTCCTGGCGAGGTTCCGTCGGCGAGGGGCTCGAGTGCGGTCACGAGCTCGTTCGGAGCATCGTCTGCGACGTAATCAAGGGCGTCCTGCAGCGGCGTGTCGACGTCTTCGAGCAACCCAGCCTTCGATTTTCCCGAGTAGTGTTGCCACTGGTTCGTCGGTTACTGACCGCCCCACGAGCGATCTAAGCCCGTTCTGGCATGAGCGGTGCATCTGTGCTCTCTCACGAAGACTCGGGTCGGTCTCCAGCCACGACTGGAGACCGACGAACATCTGCTTGAGATACCGGTAAACGGGTTCTGCCTCCTCGTGGTCACTAGCAGCGTCTTCAGCTTCTCGGAGAAGATGTGCCCAGCACCGCTGAAGGTTACTGCTGAACGCTGGATACGCCGTCCACCCATCGCAGATGACCGTTCCCGGGAAGTCCTCGCCGAGGACTTCCGCGGGAACATCACTTCCACGACTCTCCCTTACGGCGTATAGCGTGTGCTCGCTCGTCCGAAACGTCCAAATCCACGCCTGCTCACCCTCGCGTTTGATACCGGTTTCGTCAACGTGAACGATCTCTGCTTGCTGAATCTGTCTTCGAATCTGTTCGTATTCGCAGCGACCGGCGCGCGCAGCGCGCTCGGTCGCGTGCCACGCGGACGCGCCCGAGAGTTCTAATCCATGCAGTTGCTCGAACCGGTCAGCGATTTTCCGGTAGGGGAGGCGGTGATCGTACCGAGAAAGTGCTGCTTGAGAGATGACGTTCACCCCGAACTGCCCCTCATCGGGGCAGTCGGGGTGTGTAGCAACGGTTTCTGTTCCACAAGAGCTGCACTGGTAGTAGTGACGGTTGTACCGGGTGATTTCTGGTGGCTGTGGATCGGGAACCTCCTCGACGAGTCGGGGGCTGACGCCCACCGACTCGTCGAAGTGTTCGCCACACTCGGGACAACAGTCACAGGTGACATCGATCTCTTTGTCGGGATCTGCTGTTGCACGCCACTCAGGGTCGTGACCGTCCTTCCGTCCGGGAGTACCGCCATCGGTTCGAACATTCTCGTCTTCGTCGTCCTGCGAGGTCGGGGACTCGTCAGTCCCCGACCGTCGCTTACTGGGCGGTGTATGCGGATTTTCGTATTTGCGAAGGCGTGTTTCGAGTTCTTCTATCCGCTCGTCCTTCTGATCGATTTTCTTGTCCTTTCGCTTGTTCTCCCGTTCGAGTTCTTCGACTCGTTGCTCAAGTTGGAGAAGCCGAGAAAGGAGCTCTTCTTTGGTGAAATCGTCTGCGTTCACAGACTCCACCAACCAGTAGTGACAGCAGAAGTAACGGGATGGGCTCCGGTGCGGAGCCCATCCCTGAGAATCGTATCCGAGGTCTGCTGCCTGTTCATATCGCGTCCGTTGAACGCTTCCTACGAGAGAGTACCGAAATCAGCCCGGGCTAAACACATACCAATCTAGTTTAGGAACCTACATACGACTGGAGGCGACTGCGAAAGAAGACGGATTCAAAGTCTGGATGACCGACCGAAGGCATCATAAGACTCTCCACAAGGGGATTGCTCTCGCGCTGAACACCACTAAATAGCTATTCGATCTCAGTCGAACGCAAGTACGTACATCACACCACCTCTATGAGATCAACCGCCAGTGACTCGAGTTCGTCTGTTTCAGCGATGGCGTCAATCCAACGATCCGGAAGCTGTGACGCACCGAACCGCGCACCAGCAACTGCGCCCGCAATCGCTCCGATCGTATCAGTGTCCCCGCCACGATTAACTGCGGTCACAATCGCTTCTTCAGCACTGGTGGCGAGTAGTCCGTCGTGGAGGGCCGTTTGTAGCGAGTGGACGACGTACCCGGACGTTTCGAGCGTTCCTGGCGAGGTTCCGTCGGCGAGGGGCTCGAGTGCGGTCACGAGCTCGTTCGGAGCATCGTCTGCGACGTAATCAAGGGCGTCCTGCAGCGGCGTGTCGACGTCTTCGAGCAACCCAGCCACCGTGAGATTGAGCACGGCACACCCGTACGTACACCGCGGATCCGCATGCGTAATCTGGGAGGACTGGCGGCTCACGTCCACCAGCCGCTCCCAATCGGTCGCGTAGGGGATAGCAAGCGGCGGACACCGCATTACACTCCCGTTCCCAGCGTTTGACCCTTCCGGACTGTCCTCCCAGACCTGTTGTCCTGCTTCGTCCCACGCTGCTCCGTTCTCGAGACAACTGAGCGAACGGAGCGTCATCCGCCCAATGTCGAACGGATCGCTCTCGTACCATGCGACGAACCGATCCGCGATATCAGCCGGATCAAACTCCTGTTGCTCGACGAGACTCCGCGCAATACGGAGTGCCTGCTCAGTGTCGTCAGTAATCGTTCCTGCCGATTGATTCCACGTTCCGTACCCGACCATCTCGTCGAGTTCTCCGTGCTCAGCAGTGATCGTAGACGCTGTGTCGAACTCGACCGGTCGTCCAAGCGCATCCCCACACGCTAACCCTACCAGAACACCGCGGGCACGATCAAGATCCATGCCCTCCACAACGAACACATTCAAGAAAAGTGTGAGGTCGTAATCACGCATCGGGCTTCGTTCTCCCGAAGATTCTCCTGACGACCCGTCCCATGCCTCGTGCATCTCCATCTGTGCAGCATTCGTCATCGTCCCTTGGTCATTTTCGTCGTGAGCTGCTCGCGTTTTTGCGTTGGTTGGCACGCTCTCAACGTGGTCGGCTGCTTGACCGGGTATTATGCACTGGCTGTCCCAATAGATCGATATGGAACAGCGGTGGGACGAATTTGCGGACGACATTCGCTCAGGCGATTCCGAGCAAGTCAACAAGACAATCGACGACATTGAGGAGTTGGATCTCGAGGAACGGATTCAGTTGTACGAGACCTGTTTTGACGAGTTGACCGCTATCTATGCCGACAGCGAGGATGGATACGTTCGACAGTCGACCGTCCGTGTTGCAGAGCGACTGACGCCAGGGATCGCACTGGTGTTCGCCGTCGCCGAGAGCGACCGATCGATCGAGGCAGATATCGAGACTGTTCGGGAACAGACTGACGCGATTGGCGGCTTCCTGCTGGAGGCACTGACAGACGAAGACGGTCGCGTTAGACAATCTGCCAAGCGCGGGCTAAAAGATGTGTTCAGAACCTACGATTCCCTCGAGGACGAGGAGACGATCAAAGCCCTCGCCGGCGAATTAGACGAGATGGCAGCGGAGTACTCTGACAAACGCCGCAAACACCTCCTCGAGGCGAAAGAAGACGCCGAGTTTTTCCTCCAATCCGGGTTCGGACGGCTTCTCGAAGGCTTTCAGAACGAATTCGGCGATTCGCTGGAAAGGTAGTACTTCCGAATGACATCGTCGAGAGCTGTTTGGATACCTTCGTTCTGGTCGAGCCGTTCCAGCGATTCGGAGATCACTGTGACAATTGCTTTCCTCCCAAGAGATTGACTTGGCGTTTGATCTCGTCTTCGATCAAAGGCGGAGAAGGATGTCAATCCTCTTGGTCGTTGAGTCGGAATGCTGCCCGGACTGGTTCTGGGAGCAGTGGTCGTGGGGCTGTTTCGTGGCGCTCGATCTTCTCAGGCTTCCGCGTTTTCTGATGGACAGCTCGCGCCATTGGAACACCCTTGAGGTAGTTAAAATCGCCGAGGATATCGACACCGTACTCGGTAAAGCCGTAGAATTTCCAGGGCAACCCGCGTTTTTCCTTGTTAGGCGAGTGCTCGTAGATTGCAAGGATCTCTGCGTCGACGAGCACGTCCAGTTGCTCTTGCACAGTCTTTTTCGATTTACTTGGGGTGAAATGATTGAGTTCGTCCGCTGACGCGAGGAGTTCCGGGTGGCCGAGAAGCGTCTGAATGATACTGTGGCGGGTTTCCTGCGACAGCAACTCCATCAACTCTCGCTGCCGCTCCAAGGGGTTTTCCTCGTGATCAGGTTTGGAGTGTGGGGAGATATCGGCCATGTTACCCGAACGTACGATGCCAGGTCACATAAGCACTCGGGGTTAACTTCCCTAAGTCAGACCAGTATGGTTATCAGGCTATATTTCCTCATTGGTTGGTATGCCGAAGATACCGGAGAATACTGAAGAACTCACCGACTACATCCTGGACGACGTCCTCTACGGCCTAGAACTCGACCCGGTAGATAGCGAACGACTCCTCTCCTACATGCGACACCGACACGAACACCTCTTCGGGCCGCACTCGACGTATTTCGTTCTGGGGAGTTACGAACCACCGTTCAAATACCGTCTCGACGAAGCGCTCGATGTACTAAACCATCGGCACGATGCCTACGCGTACCTACTCGCCACGCAGCCCGATCTCGACGTCTCGGACGACATCCCCAACCTCAAAGTGAAGTTTTTCATCCACGCCCTCTATGCGGATTCGATCCCACTAATTCTCGAACACGACACTGGTGGGGCAGTCGCAGAGTTTGGACGCATCGAACGTCCAACGCTACTGGACCGCACGTATCTCTTCCCTCGGGCGCAGGAGGAACACTACGAAGATGAGTCGCTGCTCACAACAGAAGACGCGATACGTGCTCGAGCAGTAGAGTTAGCGTACCATGCTGATGACCTCACCGAGGAACTGAGTACACTCGCTGACCAGGCCCGTGACCACGGTCTAGACATCTCGACGCAGGATCTCGAATCGTACCTGGATACCGAACTCGGCGGTCGCACCCCCTCGTATAGCGGCGTGATCACTGACTCACTCGTCCACCTGGAATCACTAGACCAGTGTTTTTCGTGGACGACGACAGCGGAACTCGAAGAACAACTGTCGAACGTACCGTGACCAATCTCGAAAACGCGACACTCCTACCGTGTCTTTGGCACTCCCGTCTCCAATTCTTCGAACGCCAATACCAAAGCCCGCTTAAAAAGACCCCCATTACATTCGCGCTGTATCCAGCACAATATTCTGATTCTCTTTAATATCCGACAATATAGTCAGTGTTCAATAAGCATACCCACTTATTGACTAGTTCCGAAAGGATGAACGAAAACAACATTAGTAGCATTTCATTCTCCAGGGAGTTTGTAATAGCCGCTCCCGTACAATCCAAGCCATCAGTTTGGTTAACAATCAAGTAAGTGGGATGTCTTGGTAGAGAGTGTTCGATGGATCCAACGCTCCTTACCGGTCCACAACACGCTCGTCTTGAACAACGGGCGTTTCAGCGGGCCGATGATCTCGCCGCCGATTCGCTGGGGAGTATCCTCTACATTACCCGCAACGATGCTCGTCGAAGTGAAATCGAGGACCGCTGGGCCAGTTCCCACAAACCACTCCGCCTTCGTTCCGAGACGCTCGATTCGGTCGTTCGCAACTGGTACGAAAATCTATACGGTCCCGTCGAAACGCTGTCTGGCCAGCTAAACCGCCGACTCACCGAGTACGCGCTCGACGAAACGACAGCGGAGACAGCAGGCGCTCTCGCGGGCGAGCCGGCCTCTGCCGCGCTTGCGGATTCGTTTAGTAGCCGCTTTTCACTCTTCGATGAGGCGGGCGTCAGAACTGCCGATACACTCGAGACGGAGTTCGAGAACTCATCGCTCGACGACCGGATTGCAACGGCCACCGTCGACGCCTATCACTACTACCGCGAACTGTATGCCGATCACGTCGACGACTGGGTCAATACCCGCGGTGAACTGTTCCATGGCGTCGCGACGGCAGACCAGTCGCTATCAACACTCTCACCTGAGATCGACGTCGTGATTCTCTCCGGCTATTACGAGTTCCGTCCCGTCGAACGCCACATTATCGAGCGTATCGTTCAGGAGTTCCCGACGATTGCACTGCTGCCACTCCATCAGGATGGCCGAACGGGTGTCGATGTCGTCGCGAGTGACGCCCTGGATGTCTACGAGTCGCTGGATTTCGAGACGGTGAGTCTCGAGCCAAAAGACGAGTCCGGAAGAGCGTTTGGGGCGGTCACCAACGCTCTCTATCGCCCGGATCCTGAGACGACCGCAGTTCCGGATGGGCTCAACTGGCGCGAACTGCCGACGCCGGAACGCGAAATTCGCTTCGTCGCCCGCGAACTCCGAACCGAGCTGGCGAACGGACGGGATCCAGACGACTTCGCGGTCGTTATTCCAGGCACGAATGCGTATTCGAGCACCGTCGAGGACACGTTCGAGACGTTCGATATTCCACACGTGACGACTGCCGCATCGCAGCTGACACGGACGTTCACCGGCAGCGTCGTCCACGATCTGCTGCGCCTTGCTGAGCCCGACCCACGGGCTGAAGACCTCACGTCGCTGCTAGCGAATCCCCTGGTCGATATCGTCGACAATGAGCAAGCCTCGACCATCACTGCTGCTGCTCGTCGGCGCGATACGATTTCGGCAGCACCGCTTCTCGAGGCGACCAACGCCGAGACGAACGCATTACTCGAGGATCTGTTAGCGAGCCTGGAAACGCTTCGAACGGGAGACATCGAAGAAGCAACCGAGACGTTCCGCCGACTGCTGGACGATCAGTTCGACCTCGAGGCAGCTGTCGGGGATTACGCCAGCGGTGCCGAGCAGGCACTCGAACACCGAGCCTACGAGGTCGTTGACGAGGTGCTCACCTCCTTCGAAACTCTGGAGAAAGTCAGTACCGACCAGTCCCCACTCGCGCTGTTCACTCGGGCCTTCGATGGCATCCCGATTCAAACATCGCAAACCGCTGCTGGAGGCCACGTCGAAGTGATGGGGCTGCTCGATGCTCGGATGCGATCGTTCGAGAAGGTCTTTCTCGTTGGCCTGACGAGCGAACACTTCCCGACAACGCCGGAACGACCGGCCTTTTTCGAGGAGATGACCGAGGCCCATCCCCGGTTCGACACCGCCGACGAGCGCCTCCGTGGTCGATATCTGTTCGCAACCCTGCTCGCGAACGTCGATGCGCTCACGATCACTACACCGGAGACAGGCGGTGATGAGTCTGCCGTCGTCCGCTCCCCTGTCCTCGACGAACTACAGCGTGTCACCGGGATCGAACCCGAAACCGGTGTTGACGATCGTATCGGCTCTCGAGAGGACCTCCAGCGTCACGTCGCGACTGCCTCCGACCGTCGTGTCGCAGTCAGTCATGCCGGCGACCGGGGCGATCTTTCACCCGAGCAAACGAAGCGCACTGACCGTGGCCTCCAGTGCGCGGACAACAGGGCAACGGCAACCCTTTCCGAACACGACGGCCTGCTGGACCCCGAAACGGTTGACGCGGTTTATCCACCGTCGGAGCGAGAACCCTACAGTGCGAGTCGAATCGAGCAGTACGTCGAGTGCGGGTTCAAATTCTATGCCGACAACGTTCTCGAGATCGAGGATCCTGACGACGTCGAAGTCGTGCCAACGGCTCTCGAGACCGGATCGTACGTTCACGACGTTCTCGAGCGCTTCTACGCAGACCTGCAGGATGACTCCGAAGCGAGCGTCGATCTCACCGACTACGACCGAGATACGCTTGCCGACCATCTCCACACGGTTGCCGTCGAAGAACTCCGTGAGACCGATTTCGAGTATGATGGGCTCTTCTACGAGCGCTGGAAGGCAGAACTCTTTGCGGGCCTTGGTGATGAGGAGTCCGTCCCATTCGAAGCCGGCGTACAACCCCACGATGCTCCCGAACAAGGACTATTCGCCACGTTCCTCGACAACGAACTCTCCAGGGCCGGCGCTGCTGCTCCATACCTGTTCGAGCCACCCTTCGGCGAAGGGCTTCCAGAGTCCGATAGCGAGCCGTTTTCAGTCGAACGGCCAGATGGATCGACGGTTGCGATTCGGGGCTATATCGACCGTATCGACGTGAATCGTGACGTCGAACAACCGGAGATCACGCTCTACGACTACAAGACCGGGTACGCACCATACATGACGAAAACGACTGGCGGAACGACGTTCCAGCTCCCCATCTATCTGCTCGCTGCGAACGAGGTCATCGATGGTGATCTGTTCGACCAGGGCACCCTCTCAGCGACGTACTACCAGGTGCGACCGCCGAACGATCTCAAGGTCCCCAGGGGGGTCGAATCGAAGTTCGACTCGCAAACCGAACTCCGGCGCTTCCTCGAGGATGTCGTTCCCGAGTGGCTCGGACAGATCGACGACGCAATCGCCAACGGGCGGTTCCACACGACGTTGCACTCTCCCCGAGGTGCGAACTGCCGCTTCTGTGACTACCGTCGGGCGTGTGACGTTCGCCACCATCGCAAGCGTGAGTTCGTCGACACCGCTCGCGAGGACGAGGTCGCATACGTGCCGCTCCGTGTTCGAGACGACGAGGATCTGCAGACGGTGATGAGCGATGACTGAGGAAACCGAGACCGAGACCGAGACCGAGACCGAACCGATCCAGCTAACGGAGGAACAGCAGGACGCACTGATTCAGGACCGAAACGTCGCGATCACTGCCGGTGCCGGCACTGGCAAGACGACGACGCTGGCCGAACGGTATGTGACGATACTCGATGAGAATCCCGATCTCACACCCGAGAATATCGTCACGATCACGTTCACCCGCAAAGCAGCCGCGGAACTGACCGAGCGCGTCCGAGAGGAGGTGTACGAGAAACTCGAACGTGTCGACTCGGCTGACGAGTATCACCGCTGGCGAGACGTGCTTGATGATCTCGAGGACGGGTACGTTCACACGATTCATGCGTTTTGTACACGCCTGTTGCGAGAACAGGCCGTCGAAGCCCCGGTTCCGCTCGGGTTCGACGTCGTCGATGAAGACGAAGCTGCAACTCTTCAACGAGAGGTCGTGACCGAGTTCCTCGAACAGAACCAAGACGTCGACGATGTTGCACTCCTCGCCCAACTGTGGAATCGTGACCAACTGATCGACGTTCTCGCGTCGTTGCTCGATGAGCGCCCACAGAGCGAGGCCGTGCTGGCGGCCTGGCAGGATGCCGATGTCGATGACTACATCGACGTGCTCTGGGAGACCGTCTGTGACCTGGACGCTGCAGCCGCTCGCGAAACCCTCTACGATGACGGGCTCTTAGACGAGTTGGAAACGATTGCTGGTCAGGTCGACGACCAGACGACGATCACGGACGAGGATGGACTCCAGGCCTACCAGACGCTCGAGAGCGTCGTCGAACAGCTTCCCGCGGATCCAGACGCGAGTGATCCGCATGACTGCCAACGAGTCATCCTCGACCTCTACGACGTCTGTGAAAAGCAAAACGGCGGCCTGTACAGCAGCTCCGGCTACGTCGTCGGCGACAGAGACGACTGGGGCCACTACAGCGCCGTCTACGATGACCTGAAAGACGTCATCAATACTGTTATCGACGCGGTCGAGCCGCATGCAGAAGCGGTCGAAACCACGCCCGGTGCCCTCGAGGAGAATAGCGCCCATTATGCACTCGCGTTGATGCGAGTATTCGAGGATGTTCTGGCGGAGTACACCACGGAAAAGGAGCGTCGAGACACACTCGATTTCCCCGACGTAATCGAGACCACCTTGGAATTCCTTCGCACCAATGAGAACGTCCGAGAGCGACTCCAAGACCAGTTTGCCGCCGTAATGGTCGACGAGTTTCAGGACACAGATCCTCGACAGTGGGAGCTGGTGAAACTCCTCAGCGGCGTCGACGACGGAACCGCATCAAACGTCTTCCTCGTCGGCGACGAAAAACAGAGCATCTACGGCTTCCGCGGGGCAGACGTCACAACCTTCGGTGATGCACGGGCCGATCTCCAGTCGGTCAATGCCTCGCGTGGCGTCGATGACGTGCCCGATAGCGAAGCGGCGCAACCGACTGCGCTCGAACTCTCGGGGAACTTCCGGACATTAGACGAGCCGCTGTCGTTCCTCAACGAACTCTTCGACCGTCTCTTCCAGCCGGAAGGCGACGATCACGAACCGTTCGAAGCGCCGCCACAGGACCTGACGACGGAGCGTGATCGCGTCGAGGATATCGAGGGGCTGACGGGAAGCGTCGAATATCTCGCCGTTCCAGACGATGCAGAGACTGCGGAAACGATCTTTGGTCCGGACCATCCCGTTGCAGACGGGGCACTGGATCACACGATCGAAGCCGAAGCGCAGGGGCTTGCCGCCCGGTTGACGCACCTCTTTGATGACCCACCGGAGATCCAGGATCCTGACACGGGTATCCACCGGGAGGCGACACCTGACGATGTTGCAATCCTCCTTCGCCGGCGGACGCACCTGGATCGGTATCAACGGGCGCTCGAAGAGTACGATATTCCATACACTGTCATCGGCGGCGTCGGATTCTACGATACGCCCGAGGTGCAGGCGCTGACGAATCTCTTCCGAGTCCTCGGTGACCCAGCAGACGATGTCTCACTTTACGGTGTGCTTCGATCGCCGTTGTTCGGATTCACTGATAACCGCCTTGCCCCTGTGATCGCTGACGCCGACTCGGTCTGGGATGCACTCGCCGAAACGGGCGACCAACAGCTTGCGGATGCGTTCGACTGTCTGTCGACGTGGCGGACACTCAGTGGCTGTGCGACGCCGACTGATGACGGCGTGCTCTCGTGGGACCAACTGCTGACTCGTGTGATCGACGACACGGGATATATAGCCAGCATTAGTGCCGACGAACGCGGTCGGCAGGCCGTTGCGAACGTCGAGAAGTTCCGAGATCAGGTCCGCACTTGGAGCGAGAACGGCGTCCACACGGCAGCCGGCCTGCTCCACCGGATCGACCGCCAGACCGAATTCGACCCGCGCGAAGGGGAGGCAGATATTCCGGGTGACACCGAAGGCGTGCGGATACTGACGATCCACTCCGCTAAGGGCCTCGAGTTCCCAATCGTTGCCGTACCAGACCTGGGTAGCGATCTCAACTTCGGGCGCTCCGTCGACGACCACGGATACGTCCGGCTCGTCGACGGTACCGACGATGCACCGCCGATTCCAGCAGTTGGTGGTCCCGATCCGAGCGACGCCTTCGCGATCGAAAAGACAGCCGTGCACGAGTACGCCGATCGCCAATCACGACCCCAGGAACGAGCCGAGGCAAAGCGACTCCTCTACGTCGCCTGTACGCGGACACGGGACCACCTGCTCCTCTGTGGTACCCACGATCTCGAAATCGATGAATCAGGGAGTGTCGAACTCGGTGACCCAGCCGACTTTGCTGAGGCCGATCGATGGCGGGACTGGCTCCAGCCGCTCCTCCTTGAGAACGGTGAGTTACTCGAACAGACGCTCCAAAGTGGGCGGGCACAGAGTCAGATTGGTGACGCGAGCTACACCGTGCGTACTCCACCCCGTCCTGTAGACTGGCAACCTGCTGAATCGGACGAGAAAGCGTTGCCAGAGATATCCATTCCGTCACCACCTGCCCACACACCGGGGTCTCGAGTCGCTGCGACAACGCTCGTGAACGAGGTTGCAGCAGCTTCAGAAACAGACCACAGCTACGGCGACAGCGATAGCGACGAGTCGACAGGCCTGAGCCCGACTACCTTTGGAACGGTTGTTCACCGTCTTACCGAACTGCGTCCACCGAGAGATGACTGGACGGGGCTAATTCGCCGGCTGAGCCAAATGGCTGGTGAAGAGCCTACGGAAGCGGACCTCCAGGATGCCGTCGAACACGCCGCTGATGCAGTCGAATTTGTGGATCGGATCGAAGCTGAGAGCTCACTCGAGGCGACGTACGACGAATACTCGGTCGTTGCTCGGATCGACGGAACACGGATCGTCGGTGATATTGATCGACTGCTCGTCACCCCCGATGCTTACCATATCATCGACTACAAAACGAACGACCTTTCGTCGACAACGTCAACCGAACTTGCAGAGCACTATCGTCCCCAGATGCTCGCATACGCATTGGCTCTGTTTCAACATGATCCCGACCGTGATGTTCGGGCGTCACTCCGGTTCACCGATGCCGGTATCGAAGAACGGTTCGAATGGGATACGGGAGAGTACGCTAAAGTCGAGTCAAAGCTCCGGTCCATGACAGAGCTACTGTCCTGAATCTCTCCACATGAGAGAGCATAGAATGAGAACCACACCAAAGAGCAGGGGTAAAGACTGTGATGAATGAGCCCAGCGATCCTGCCAAAGTAAGTTGATGTGGCAGAATCTAGGTTAGTGGCTCGGGAAATTATTGGGCGAGGCATCCGAATAGCGTAAAGAAGCTCTGTACGAGTGGTGTGTGAAACAACAGTTAGAACGGAGGAGGAGTAGATCCACGAGTTGCCCTAGAAATGACATCTTGTCTAGAAAGTAGAACATGACGAAGCTTACCGAGAGAGAACACGAAGTAGCAACAAATGTTTGGGGAGCAGATACACCGACCAATCTTCGTGAAATCGATACAGAGCAACTGGTAGCGATGCACGACCGAGTGTCGAAGGCCGTGCAAGCCTCATACGAGGATAACGATGTCGATAGCCTTGGGATCTTGTTGCCGTTAGAGCGAAAAATCCTCGATGTACTTTACGAACGGCTGTGAGCGATGGAAAGTTCTCAGAATCGGTTGGGATCCGTCCGAGAGACGCCGTAATCGATGTGGACGTCTGGTGTACTCGGAGAATCAGAAGCCGGGATGCCATTCCAATCAACGACATGGATATTCGCCATCTCTCCAGAGAACCGAAATCGCATCACACCGGTCTCTACCGCACCTTCAGCGGAGTGGTCTGTCACGACAGTTGCCTCCTCGAGCGGATCGGCACCGACCAGTTCGATCTCGCCGTCGACAGTGATTTCGTAGTTCGATGGGACGCCGCTACCCACGATAGTCACGAGATGTGGCAGCGTCTCGTCAGCCTCAGCAGACATACTTGGACGAGCCGATTCTGCCGTTATAAGCCTTCTTTTCGATGGTATCGTAGGAACCCGTGAAGGAACGACGATCGAAACTATGGGCCTTCAAACGTCCACGTACTGGCCTTCCCATTCTTGACGATTCTCGGTCGCGTCCTCTCCAGACTCGGTGATGGCGTAGTAGTTGGTACGTTCTTCGATGACTTTCTGACTGGATTGTGCGTTCAGGTCTTTCCAGCACGACTGGTTCTTCATGTACGATTTCAGCACACCTTCGTCCGGGATCTCGTCGGTTGCATCCCAGATACGGTCGGCTGTCCATCGTGCGACGTTCCAGATTTTTGAGGCGGAGTCTCCGAGCGAATTGAGGCCATCGCTGATCTGTCGCTGGTTCTGGATGGAACCAACGTAGGTGCGCGTGACCTCAATCGCCATACATAGCCTATGTGAATAAATCAACTTAATGGTGTGGATTAGCGTGGAATATCCGGTCTTCCATCGAGCAGTGGATTGTGGAGTTGAGTGACGCGATTCTCGCCCGTCCCCAGAACGCGAGCGTTCTGGTGTGCGAACGAGAGCTTCGCTCTTGTCAACGCCGTGAAACGGCGGGATTCTCTCGCTGTAAGAAGATAGCAGCCGAATTCAGAACTACTGCTAAGGAGTTGCAGATCATCACGATTACCGATAGTCGTCTAGCATTTTTGCAAACTCGGCGATTTGGGTTTCATCTGCCGCCAGCGTTTCTAAGGCTAAATCCAGATCAACTACCAGTTCGTAGCTGTTCGTATATCCATCTCCGCGTCCTCGTCCATACTTATCCTTGGCCAAAATATTACTGTGATAGAGATCGTTGAGTTTCTCACGGAAGACTGGTTGAACAAGTTGATTGAAGTCTCCTTGAGTGGTGAGGGTTCGGTATATACTGTGGAGTTCTCGAGTTTCGGCGGGGGTCTCATCTTTGAGTTCGGCTTTGATTACGGACAACAGCGCCAGTTTCCGCTGTTGAGACTCTGACTCGATTGAATTGCGAATTGCATCTTGCTCAATTTTCTGCTTGGCTAGCTCAACATGCTCCTCCGTGATGACCTCCGCTTGTTCTCTCATCGCGAGCTCGCACGTCCGTTGAAAAATCTCGATAGCGTGTCTGGCGTCCCCAGTCTCGTTTGCCGCGATTGCAGCAACTCGAGGGATGACTTCCTCTGTCAGAACATCGCTCTCGAAGTAGTGTCGCAACGACTCGTTCTCGGATCGTTCGTCGAGACCAACGAACTCCGTATCTCGAAGCGCCATCACAGCACGCCGGGAGAGGATATTGATCAGATGGTGTGCGTTGTATGGGGCAAACTGGATTTTCCGACTGCCGATCCTCGAGCGAACGTCTGCATCCAGGTTCTGCCGAAACTGAGTGTCATTCGTGATGCAGATCAGCCCCAGCTTCGCATTGGAAGGTGTGGCCTCTGCTAGTTCGTAGAGAACATATTGATCATCCCCAATCGCGTCAATCTCATCGAGGACGATGATTACGTACCCCCCGATTTCTTCGATCTTCTCCATCGCCATGTCGAACAGATCCTTCTGGTTGTATCCCTTCGGCTTATCGACTCCCGGCCCCTCGAGAATGATCTTCAATTCCCGTACCAGTTGCACTAGCACGTGGTAGGACTTATCGCAGCCTTTGCAGCCCACGTGGACGTAGTGAAAGTCAATCCCCTCTTCTCTGGCATCCCTGGCAACCTCTGAGGTCTTTAGTCGGACCGCTACCGTTTTCCCTTGGCCCGTCGGCCCGTAGACGAAGCAGTTAAACGGAGCCCCTCCAGTGACTACTGGCTGGTACAAGCTTTCGATCTCAGACAGTTGTTCACGACGCTCAGGAAGGTCCTCCGGCGTATACTCCTCAATCGAAGGGTTCAGAACGTCAAAATCCTGAACCAGCGGATCCGTATTGTCGAATATCCCCATTTGAACTGAACATAGAATTGAGATATAATAAACCCCCCGCTACAGTGTAGGGGGGTGGCTACAGTGTGCGGGGGTGGGTACAGTGTATCCGTCCCCGTCTCGTTTGGCGATAGCGAGAATGAGGGAGTCGACGAGTCAGACGGACGTCTGACAACCGGGGGTGCTACAGTGTATCCTACGGAAAGTATAGTCGGATGATAAGTATTCGGATCCCAACGGGGGGTGCTACAGTGAAAACTCTCAGAAGTGCCGATTAAGTTGAAGACCACCACAACGATCAGAAGTTCAAGGAGAGGGACGGGGGTGGATACAGTGTAAATCCACGACGGTGATACACCCTTGACGAACGCCCTTACCAATACTTAAATTAGGATACACAGCTGAAGTGACTAGCAGAAGATATTAAGTTATAATTGTTTGTTTTCCCAGTCACAAATGACTCAAACCGCCGAAAATTAGAAGACCAGATTTGTTTCTTCCTACTACTATACTAGTGTATATAGTAAAATATATAATAACACGATTAGATCACTCCTCTCTCTACCCGAAATCGGCTCATAGACCAGTCCCAGAATCGATCTCCAGAGGGTATACAATCAATCCTAACCTTCGCTGACGTGGAGTCTTCCAACCACTTTCGTAGGTCTTTCACTGTACCACCCCCCGTCCCTGTCCCCCCATCAATGTGAACGTTCATCCCGATACATTGCCCTCTATGTCACGAAGAGCTCTTTTTTGGATATAATCTGAACTGATCATCCTCTTTCCCGACAACGTCCATCACGATTTCGGGTCCACCGTATCATTACATGACAGTGTTCAGCGGTGGACTTTTCTGACGGATGAGCTTCAAGTCCGTGAGTGTCAATCCCCAACTTCTGCGCCAGTTCGGAAGCTCGTGAGTTCGTCGATGCGATCTTCAAGATCTTCGATCTCTTCGCGAAGTTCCTCGGCCTCGTTACCGTCGGTTGCGGCGAGTTGGTCTTTCAGTCCCTGGAGTCGCGTCTCTTTTACTTCTTCGTCGACGTCGGCCTTCCGAACGTACTCACTTTCGTCGACCTCGTAGACATCGGACTCGGACAGCTCTGTGACCTCCAGGGCGTCATCGACTTTGCTGCGATCGAGTCCCATCACCCGCTCGCGATCGATGCCTGCGTCTTCGAGCGTCTTGAGAACCTCGTCGTCGTCTTTGAGTGTCCGATTTCGACGTGTCGTCCGTTGAACGGTGCCGTAGGGACCGCTGACAGGCCGATCGTGATGGAGCCGTCCCAGCAGCACATCGGCGACCGTCTGGCGGAGGTCGTTCGCGTTGTGCTGGACGTCTGACAGCAGCGTATAAAGGTTGACGAGCGTCTCTGTCTCCAGTTCTTCAGGGGTCGTTACGTCGTAGCGCTCGAGTGCATCAACGAGGAGGAGCGTATCAGCGTAAACATCCAGATCCGGTTCGGTACGGTCGTTGGACGCTGGAGTCGAGTCAGCATCAACTCGGGAGCTGGTAGTCGGCTCGGCGGTTTCGATGATCACGCCGGCGTCTTCGTTGATCTCGAAGCGGGGGTGAAGGCTGAGTACCGCAGGGTATGGATCCCCATCGGGCGGAAGACGGTCGAGATTGAATCGTCCGTCGCTGCCTTTGATCCGCTGGAACAGTGTCTCGAACTGTTCTCGTTGGAGTGGTCGTTTCTCGTCGGTTTCAGCGAATTCGATGATGACACGGTGCTCTTGGACATCGCCGATCTGAAACCGCTTGTGTGACAGCGGCGTAACGAGCTCTGCATCGTCGGGGAGGTCTTCGAGTTCCTCGAGAAGCGTGTGCCAGCTGACGGTGAACGGCATATCTGGTGAAATGGAGACCGAGCGTAAAACACTGATCCACGAGACGTAATTGATTCAGAGCCGGATATGAGTAGCGGAAGAACTCTTCTGTGGTGATACTATCAATGATCTAGATGTGAATTTAAGCCGTATGAAGTTGACTTAATGATGTTTATTTCATCTCTAAGTCAACTCAATAGGAATTGAACTGACTTAGCCAGTCACCTCACTTAGTAGTGAGGGTGACCCAAACGGGGACGCCACCTCTGGGAGTCGTTCAGGGGGTTCTGTGAGATGTTGGTTCGTGCTGCCTGGACAGCCCTCGGTGTGCGCAGAGTTGTCCCAGCGAATCAATCACTCAATGACCGGTTCTTCTAGTAGCTGTCCCTGAATTGGGGCGGCGGTCAGCCGCCGACAGCGACTGTCCAACACCAGATTTCATCGTCATCATCGTCCCGAAGGCTATCCCGTCATCACAGACGCGGAGTCAATGCCTACTGGTGAAGATCATGAGTCTCTCGATGTGATCGACTGAAACTTAGGGAGGGCACGTCTTAGAACTCGCTCTGAGAGACCACTTTCACTTCGGTCGCGGAACCATTAATACCGCTCCACTGATACCATACGCTAATGCGGCGCAGCCAAGATGTTGGTCCGGTCCCAAAGCCGTCTAGAGTTTGCCTCTGGTAGCTTCAGTTGACACCTCCATTGTGATGGCTGTTTTGGCTGAGCGCTCGAGCAGTTCGTCGGCGAACGCCGCGAACTGCTCGGGATCGGCATACTGCACTAGATTCAGCCAGAGAAGCGACTCTAGCCCCGCTTCTGACCACCGCATCCATTGATTCTTACACCGCTTCGAGATTTCACCCATGGCTCGTTCAACCACGTTTGACGTCCACGGAACCTGCTGTTGGTCAAGCGCGAGTTTCGCGAACGTCACGGTTGCGTCCGCCCATTCCCGGAGGTACGCCGCTGCTTTCGGGGAGTCTTGACGCTCTAACCTCCAGGATTCTTTCCGAAGGTTCTCGAGCGTTTGGTCGATCCGCTCGCGGATCGCCAAACGCTCATTCCTCGGTGCATGAAGTGCGACAGAGTTCTTCAGATGGAACAGATCATTCGTAACGCCAGAGACGATCGCTTTCCGCTCGGAGAGCGAAAACGCATCGTCTTTCCAGAGCTTGTACCCGAGCGTTCGACCGACGTGAACGAGATCGAGCTGGTGAGATCGGTCACCATTCTCGAACGCATCGACGAGCGCATTCTCGGCGTCACTGACGACCGTCGCGTCGTCAGTGATCGCCTCGGTCTCCTCGAGAGTCGCTGCTGTCTCATCCCAAGAATCGTTGAGATTGACGTCTAGAAGCGTCGTTTCCGTGTCTTCCTCGGTGGTCTGTCCGAGGGTGACGTTGACGTCGTGGTACGTGCAGTGATCGTCCTGGCTATGACACTTCGTTCCGTCAGGAACGACAGTGTCTGCGTTCGTCCCAGGAAGCCGACCACGAACGAAGTCACCGAGTTTGCTGCCGTACTCGCGGACTCGCCGGTTGATCGTCGTTTTCGAAGGCATCGGAGTGAAGCCGTCGCCGTGGGCGACGGCATCACGAAAGCTGAGCGACGTAGCGAGGTCGGTACTCTGGAGCGAAACATCCTCTTGATAGATGCGTTGTCCGTCGAATTCGACGAGGTCCTCGAGTGGCCGGAAGTAGGTTGGATCGTCCTCAGTGGCAGCGGTATCTTTGACGTGGTGGAGCGTGAATTCGTGTTCTCCAGCAGTTGTAACGGCTGTACGTGTCGTGGTGCCAGCGCGCTGGAAACGGCGGTCGCCGTTTCCGCGCGCGTGTTTCTCCCCGCAATACGCCTCGACGAGACGCTCGTCGAGGCTTCTGACGATCTCCTCGAGGATAGTGGCCTCAAGCTGAATCTCGGTAAGAGATTCAGCGAGCGTGGCAAGCGGTAGCGTTTTGTCTGGGTCGAGACTAACTGTGAATTGCGCGTCGATTGTGGCGTGCATGGGTCACTTCGGGGTAGGTACCAGAGGTGACCCCGTTTCCACAGGAGTCAGTTACGACTCTAGACGAGTTTGGGACACGACCATTATTTTTGCTGCCTGAAGCCGGGTCGGTTCCCTGATAGCGTCTATTACCGGTAGCTCACCCAAATGGCAAATTTTTTACACGGATTCAGCGTAATGAGAATATGGTCCTCCAAACGAAGTCCTCATACTCGATTGGCGGTATCAGAACTCCACAGGAGGTATCCCGATGACCGCGATTCAGACAACTGGGGTTACGAAACGCTACGGCGGCGAGCCAGCCGTCGTGGACCTCGACCTCACAGTCGAAGACGGTGTTGTGTACGGCTTTCTCGGGCCGAATGGTGCAGGGAAGTCTACGACCATCGACATGCTAATGAACTATACGCGCCCGTCGACGGGCAGTATTACCGTACTCGGCTTGGACGCTCAAGAGGACGCTAGTGAGATTCACGCCCGAACTGGTATCCTACCCGACCAGTTTGGCGTCTACAGTACTCTCACCGGCCGCGAGCACGTCAGATACGTCCTCGACGCCAACGACGCAACCGGAGACCCCGAAGCGGTCCTCGATCGCGTCGGCCTCGGAGATGCGATCGATCAGCGTGCCGGCGGCTACTCGAAGGGAATGCAGCAACGGCTGGGACTTGCGATGGCGATCGCTGGCGAGCCGGAGCTTCTCATCCTTGACGAACCGTTCTCCGGCCTCGACCCGTACGGCGTCCGTCTCGTGAGAGACGTCGTTGAGGCTGAACGTGACCGGGGCGCGACCGTCTTCTTCTCCAGCCACGTTCTCGATCAAGTCGAACGAGTCTGTGACCAGGTTGGCTTGCTCGCCAACGGCCACCTAATTTCTGAAGGAACGCCGACAGAACTCCGCGACGTAGCAGGCGTGCAAACACGCCTCTGCATCGAAACGGCCGACGAGGACCCGGCAGTGGAAGCTATTCGTGATTTCGATGACGTCAAGGACGCCACTTGCGAGGCCGGCGAGATCGTGGTTACATGTCCACGGACCGCCTGTTACCGAGTCTTACGGAGACTGGAAGGTGCTGGGGTGAGCATTCGGTCGTTCGATGTCGAGCAAGGAACAATCGAGGACGCTTTTGTCGAACTGGCCGACGCTCGAGCGGATTAATCGATGCTTCGAGTGCGGTAGAGAGCGAGGGCGATCGCGAACGGAACGAACACCCATAGGATTAACTCGACGAGGGCGACAGATGGATGAAGGTACCAGACGGGCACGTCGGAGCTGTAGTGTAACCGTACGACTACCTCATTCGAGAGCTGGTTTGGCTGAAGGTTACTGATGACGCCGGTGGCGGGGGCTGAGGAATTTGGAACGCCGATGATCGCATTCATCACGACGTTCGAAAGTTGTAGCGGTGGGAGCCAGCGAATGACCAAGTAGAGTGGATTACTTGGTGGAGTAAACCCGGAGACACTCGCACCTGAGACTACCCCATAGATTGTGTTTGAGATCTGGTACCACATGATATGAACGGCGGCGAAGACGAGAACTGCGAATCCGGCGACCGCTTGGCTCCGCAGAATCGTCGACAACGAGACGCCAATTCCAGCAATCACGACGACGAACAGAACGGTGTACGAGAGGAAGACAGCAAGCGTGCTAAGGGGAACAATACCATGTTGTGGAACAGCGACGAGGCAGGTGAGGACGACCGCAAGGACGATCGGAATAGCGAATGCGACTGCGCGACCAAGGGTGAAGCCAACGAGGGTTTCCGTGCGTGAAACTGCAGTTCCGGCAGTGAAGCGAATCGCACCCGTGTCCCGCTCGTGAATTACGGACCGGAACGTCCCGAAGAGTACACCAATCCCACCGATGAATCTGAGCGGTTGCTGAAGGGCGGCTAGCGGGACACGTGAGCCGAGTGCCTGCTGGATGTACGTGGCTGGTGAGAGACTGAGGATGGCGGGGACGAACACGAGCCCGGGAGCCGGGCAGCGAATCGATGCCGCTACCGTGTCCGGGTAACCAGTCGAATTGTCGCTCGCTGAGCGGAGGCAGCGAAGGCACGACGTCGATGAGTCGGCGGAGTATCTCGGGTTGACTACGCGGGGCGAGGTCGCCACGCTGGAATATCGTGATGCCGGTGACGAGTGTGAGCGCCGGCCACGCTAGCAGGAACACCAACGCCCACCACGCGGAAAGCGGTGGGGGTGTTGGGGCGAACTCGCCAGTTTGACGCATCGCGTCGGCAACCTGTGTGACGGTGCTATCGGGGCCGATGGGTACGCCGAACAGCCAGTTCACGAGGACCTGGAAGGCGCTTACGGGTGAGAACCAGCCTGCTACCGCGAACGCATCCGGGTACGCGAGTTCGGTTCCGGGAGTGGTGCCGGTCGTGAGTTGCCACACGAATGGGAGCGTGACGTCGTTCCAGAGTGTGAAGCCGATGGTCGCGATACTCCCGAGGATGATAGCGCGAGTCGTCGACGAGCTGGCGGCCGAGATACCGACGATCAATCCAGTCCAAGCGAACACGTACGCCGCCGAGAGCGCGAGAAATCCGAGGAGTAACAGCGGGGAGAACTGGCCGTATCGGAAGGTGTCGTATCCGACGACGAGTATGGTGGCGGCCAGGATTGGAACGAGGAGTGCGGTGGCGCGTCCGAGGACCATTCCCAGAACGAGGCGGGGGCGGGTTGTTTTGGTACCGAGAAGTATTCGAGCGGTCCCGGATTCGCGTTCTCGAGTAATGGACCGGAAATTGATGACGGCAGCAGCGAAGGGAACGATTAGCACGGTCGGGGGCTGTGCATGTATCAGCGAAATCGCGTTGCCGATGATTCGAGTGGCTGCTGGTTCCGGTTGGGCTGTTGATCGACTGAGGACGACGAAACACAAGGCGACGATCCACGGAATCTTCCCGCGAAGATATCGTCGGCATTCAGTTCGTGCGATTGTGGTGGAGGGCATGTTTAGGTATTTATCTCGAATATGTCTAATTGGACTTGTCTAATCTGTGCCGCTCAAGCGGAGAGTCAGTCTTTTTGACTGGCGGCTGCTTTTTGTAGCGGTGATCTACGTGGGGACACAGAAAGTTCATCACCTGCCCTGAGCGTGTCTCAGAGTAGATTCTGGCCATATATTCAGGTCCAGTCTATGAGTACAAAAAGTTGCTGGGTTTAGTGTGCTGACAGGTATATAGTTAGACGTGAATTTTTCCCTCATGGCAGTATTTCATCTATCAAATTAGGGTCCAAGTTCTGGATCAACCTAATATCGTCGATAAGTATTCTTTAGTTGGTGCTTTGTAGAAAACCAAACGCAGAATCGGTGGAACAGCGACGTTCAACGCGCTCGTGGACGCGGTTTCAATAAGTGGATCAACAGTGTCCTCGCGGCTTTCAGAAGGCGTTGAGCGTGACGTGTTTACGGTGAGTCACAGGCCAACCGAGCATGGGACAGAGAAGCGGTATGAGCTCACGATCCTCGGGCGGCGCGTGTATGATTGGGCTGTGCAGACGGAGTTCGAGCGGAAGGTCCGAGAACTCCGCCGGGTTCGGCAGGAACGTGAGACTGCGTTCGAGCAGCTAGTCGGAAAAATCAATCGGGATATGGAGATTCGCAAAATGGTAGTCGACGTAGATTCATCGGTGGATGAAGACGTAGATCTGCCTGAGAGTACGTCTATCGTGCAGAAAGAGCCGTCAGAGGAAGCGCTCCGTGAAGCTCATTTCGAACGGATGGAAGAATCCCTCGAGCTCATCACAGACGACCTATCCGAAGAGAATAGTGAGTGAAGACAAACTCCTGAACGCTAACTACACGCGAGTTTAGCGATAAATTCTCAGCTAGTTCCGTCGAAAGGCTAATACGATTATCACTGTAATTTTGGATATGGGCGTGTTCTCCGCTTACGGCGACCGGATTGCAGCGATTACACTCGGTGCCTGCTTGCTGCTCGTGAATCCATTTGAATTCACATCAGACGTAGTTGCGACCGGCCTGATCGGAATTCCCCTCACACTGCTCCTTTTTGGTGTGACAGGCATTTCAAGACGCTCTGCCCTCCTCATCGGCGGAAGTAGCACGCTGGGAATGATGGTTGGCACGTACCTCCAAACAGCCGGAATTGCTGGCTAACGCTGACTGCTCAGGAGCCAGCAGAGTCGAATCCAGATTGGTAGACTTAGGGCGCGAATGTAGCACGAAAGTCAACATGATTTTCGAAGGTGGCGATCGCTCAGTACAGGTGATTTTATAAGCGTTCTACCCTAGAAGAGGATATGATTGAACGACAAAGACTATTACTATGTATGTAAGATCTTCTAAAGAAACCATGGTACAGCGGAGTACTTTGGACTTCATTACCCTAATCATTTTCTGGTTATTTTTCTCTTGGATGACAGTCATCACCGTCTTTCTCTTATCACCCATCAATGTTCAAAACTATCTCGTTGAAATGTATATAGGAATGTTATTGGTAGGGCCTGTCTGGTATGTTTTCTACAATAAAATGGGTGAAAACACTTGATGCATGTCCTTCAATAACAAACGTCGTATAGGGACAGACAATGATCAGTTCGCACACCTACTGATCGGCTGATCCTCCTCCTTCAACGCTGTAAATAATACTGTCGGACAGAAGTCAATACGAAGCCGATCGTGAATTCGGCGTCGTCGCCACCGGTGACGACTTCAGGGGAACGATCGGCTTCACGTAGTTCTGTCCAACAGTATAAGTTGCACAGCAAATCCATCCTCCAAGGTTGTGCGCCCCTCCTAAGGTGCTGATTCGCTCGACATTGCCGATAAATGTTGTTGAGTTGTTGGTTTGTAGAGATCCAGACGCAGAATCTGTGTGCTAGCTATAGATGTTCGGTTCCATATAGCGTTATACAGTATATTGGGTACGATTCTGCGAGTAGAAGGCTCGAGATAAGCACGAACGCGCTCGAGAGCCGATCCACAATTTACTTTGTCAAATACCAGTTTGACCAAGTAGATTTACGAGGGTCGATGCTGTACCCCACAGTGACAACCGTGCCTGAACGAAATTCCGAGGTTACGACTGGTTCTCGAAGCCGCAACCCCACGGATACGACCGTCGAGAACATGGTCGACCGCTACCTCACAAAGAAACTCGAGGCCGGCGGCAGCCGGGAGGCCATGCGACGGCCGCTCGAGGACTTCGCCGAGTACTGCGACGACCATGGAATCGACAGCGTCGACGAGCTGACGAGCGACGACGTGCGCGACTACGGGCTGGCAGTCCTCCGCGAGAAGTACATCGACGGCGAGATCGGCGGGTCGACGGCGAATACGTACTTCCGGTACGTCCGGGCGTTCCTCTCGTTCTGTGTCCGCGACGGCCGCCTCGATACGAATCCGGCCGACACGGAGGCCGCCGAGGAGTTCTTGCCCGAAGACACGCCGACTCGAGACACACAGTTCTGGGAGCCTGAACAACGGCAGCGACTCCTCGAGTACGCCGACGAACGCGTTACCATGGCCCGTGAGGATCGGATCGACGTGCCGGTCGCCCGTGCCTACCGCGACCGCACGATCGTCGTGCTGCTGGCCGAACTCGGCCTCCGTGGGGCCGAACTCTTTCGCGACCCGAACGACGACCGACGCGACGGCCTTCGATGGGGCGACGTCGACCTCGAGAACGGCCGCCTGGAAGTCTTCGGGAAGTCCCGTGAGTACGAGACCGTCGGGCTCACCGACGCCGCTCACAACGCCCTCTCGCGCCTCGAGCACGTCCACGACCCACCGACCGAGGACTGGCCGCTGTTCCCGACCGGCCACGCGGCGTCGAAGTACCAGGCGGTCGAAGACGCGATCGGCGAGCGTCCCGACTCGGGGACGGATATCGATACACTCTTGCGGGAGCAGGCGATCGCCCCGCCGTCGATCACCAAGGAAGCGGGCCGACAAGTACTGAAACAACTGACCGAGGAAGCCGGCATCGACGTTGAGGGCGGGTATCTGAAACCCCACGGCGCACGACGGGCGCTGGGAGCGGAGTTGTACGAACAAGGCCACTCGGAGCTTGCACAGGCAGCGTTGCGGCACCAATCGATCGAAACAACACACGAAGCGTACTCCGATATCAAAGCCGAAGACGTGGCCGAGTCGATCGACGAGGTGCGAGAGTAGCCCTTTAAGTCAAATTCCGTACTGGGCTACCACTTAATACGGATGCCACTCGAGCGGCGCATATGGCGTCGTTCATCAACGCTGACGAATCGGAGTATCCGTGCCCCGAATGCGGCTCAAGCAAAACGTACGAAAACGTCCACGACCAAATCAAGTGTAAGGCCTGCGGCCACGAAACGACTGTCGGTGAAGTGGCGGATCAATCGGACGGCGGAAGCAGGTTCGGAGGGGTTCTATGAGCGATACAGGCGTTGCGTATTGCCCAGAGTGTGGCTCAAAGTACGATATCAAGTATCCAAAACGAGCGTTCACCCCCGACAAAACCGAAGCGACTGACAGGACGTGTCGACACGGCGACTACGTCCACGTCCACAAGGGACAGTAGTCAATATTAGCCCGAGTCGACGTACTTGAACCCCTGATACGCGACGGTCTCGCAGGGAAGCGGTTCGTCGACGCGCTCGAGCGGGTCGAACCCAAGCTCACCCTCGGCGACCTCACGAATCTCGCCACGGGCGTAGACGCGGTCGCCGTCGGTGAATAGCACACTCGCGCCAGGCCCGGTCTGTCGGGGCATTCCTGAGGCGGTCCAAAAGCAGTAGTAGTCATCGGGGTGGAGACATACCACACCCTGTCTACCAAAATTATAATGTGTTTGCTACGATGAAATCGTGTTACTGAGAATGACTATATCGAAGTTGCAGCGGGTTTATTACTGGCACGTGGGGAATGTTAGAGACCACATATATAATGAAAAAATGGCAGCGCATGATATAAAGAAAAAACGATCTGGCGGCTCAAATGTGGTTATTGGAAATGGGCCCGCCATCTTTGGATATTTTTATGGGAGACTACTCGGGCGTGGCTATGCCCAATCGAAGGAACTAGGCTGGAAAGGAAGATTGATGCGACTATACGGCCCAATTAGCTATATCCTCTTAGTAGGTGTGCTGTTCCTCCTTCTTTCCCTGGTGTTGGCGTTGTTTGAATTGACGCTCGAAATTACGCTTCCTCCGACCATTGCACTGTCTGTAATGGTCTTGGCAGGAGTTCCAAACCTCCATGGCCGATATTTAGCCAAGAAAGATGCTAAGGAAGCAAAAAAGCTCGAGGGGTTGATAGCCAACCCTGCCGCTGGAGAAATCGATACTGCGATTGAAAATCTGGCCCACCGCCAAGAGCGGGTGAATAAAGCCGCTTTGAGGGCTGCCGCAGATATTTTGGAAGACTCCCCGGGAAAAGCGATCAAGTACAGCTCTACAAGTGCTGAATCGATATACACTGAACTTGTACGGCAGGTACAGAGTGGCGACGAGGAAACCAAAGAGTTAGCCCTCAAATCACTGCTCTGGATCTCTCGAGATCACGGTCACCTTCCATACCAACATGCAAAACTATACAGTAATCTCCTTCAAGTAACTCATTCTCCGATCCAGATCTATTCAACGCTGATTCTGGGCAACATCAAACTAGAAGACCAAAGCCAGTACAAAGCATGTGCTAAGGCCATTAAACCAGTCGTGCAGGATCCAGATGCCGAAGTTCGGAAAGCTGCTGCAACCGCACTTGGGAATTTGCCGTGTGACGTATCACTCAAACTCTTGAATCACTTGGCGAAAGACTCAGATCGGAACGTTCGTCACACAGCAAATGAAGCATTGCAACACATTCGGTGACTCAATAATTACTCTATTCGCTCGAGCACGGCCTCGGCCCGCTGTGCGCCGACACCGGGCACGCCCTCGAGTCGCTCCCGATCGCTTTCTCGCAGGTCATCCAGCGAGTCGTACTCGCGGGCGATCGCCTCGCTAATCTCCTCGCCGACGCCGCTGACGTCTTCGACGACGGCCCGAATCCGCTCGTTGCGGTCGTCCAGGTGGAACTCGAGGCGGCGTTCGTACTCCGCGTGGTCGATCTCACCCGCGGCGTAGGCCTGTCGGGCTTGTGCGACCGGGTCCGGGTCGGACTCGAAGTAGTCCTTGGCGTAGGACGCGAGGACGACCGCGACGGCGAGGACAAACCACAGCGGCAACGGATCGCCGGACATGGCTACTCACTCTCGAGTCGTTCCCGTTCCCGCCGCACGCTCTCGTATTCGCGGTCGAGCATGATGCTCGCGACCTCGAGTTCGGCGTCGTCCTGGCCTTTCTGGTAGCCTTGCCGGTAGCCGATCTGGAGGATCAACAGCGTCCAGAGCGACCCGATCGTGAAAATGATCGCCGGTTCGATCATGCACTCCCAAAGTCCCCGAGACTCGAGTCGTCGGGATGCTCGCCGCGTTCGTGGTCTTTCGTACTCCGATCGCCGGGCTTGTACGCTCGCGAGTCGGACAGCGTAAAGTGCGACCGGGCGGCTTCAACCAGATCCCATGCCTCCGATGGCATCGACCGGCCGTCGACGTCGGGCGACCGACTCGCCATCGTCTCGTTTCGCAGCTCACGAAGCTCCTCGATACACTCCGATTCGTACCACGTCAGCGCGTCGAAGATCGGCGTGAGCGTCCAGTCTCGTCCTGCTGGCCCACGAAGGAACAGCGCCCCGACAGCGTCGAGAAAATCGTCCCGGACGGGCTCACGGTCGCCGTTGCCGTCCTCACGATCGAGGCCGAACCACAGTGTTCGGTCACGTGTCCGAACGGCGATCGGTCGCTCTTGGGTCGCTGTCTGTCGATACAACGCCCAGGACTCGGTGTCGTCGTCGACGCGGAAGGCGAACTCTGGATTTGACATAGTTTAGGCCTCCCACTCGCGGACCTCCGCGAGTGCGGTCTCGAGTTTCTGCTGGTTGAACGGGTCTGATTCAGCCTCGATCTCAGCCTCGAGCCGGGATTCGGGCATGAGTCGTGCCCGGCGTTCGTAGTGTTTCGCGCAGAGGTACCGACCCTCGAGCCGACCGATTGGATTGGTCTGGCACCGTGAGACGGCACAGTGTTTGTCGCGAACGGTTCCGGCGAAGGTCTCGAGGAGATTCATGCGCGCGCTCGCTCCGGTGTCCGCTGGCCGGTATCGATCGGCTCGACGTACTTGTACCCCTGATTCGGGACGGTCGTCGGACACTCGAGGTCGACCTCCCACAGCGGGGAGAACCAGATGCGTCCGCTCTCGGTCCCGCGTATCTGTCCACAGGCAACGAGTTGACCGTCTTGTTCGAACCAAATCCGCTGGCCGAAGCGTGTCTGTTGAGGCGTTCCGTTGACCGTCCAGTAGCACTGGTGGTCGTCAGGAACGTTTTTCTCGAGTTTGTGTTCGATCTGTTCGTCGGTCGCGTGTACGAGTACGTCTTTGGGCGTCATATCCGGGTCTGGGAGCTTGTCGGTCGTGTTCGGGCCAAAATCGAGTTGGTCCTCGTAGTCGTCGCCGTTCCGGGTATCGAGTTTCGTCACGGCGTAGCCGTCGTGACGCTCGACGACCGGGAGTTCGACGACGCGGACGGTGGTCGGCGCAGCGCCGGGCCGGATGAGTACGAGTTCCTCCCCGTCAAACGCGATATCGGCCAGCGACGGCTCGTTGACCGTATCCTCGAGCCGCTGGTATGCGATCGCGAAGAACCGGGCGTCGGCTTCGGACTGTGCGGCCACGCGGAAGTACGCCGCGTGAAACGCGCCGTGCATCCCAGCCGAAACCGATGCCACGAGATACACAGTGTGGTCGTTGTCGGGCGTCTCGTCGTGGTGAACGTCGGGAAATTCGAAACAGTCGGGACAGACTGCGTTCCGTGCGAGGTAGTTCGCTCGCGTGTCGAACGGTTCACCGCAATCTGAGCAGGTGTGCGTGTCCATAGCTGACAGTTGGTGAGTGGTTCCTAGTACGTTTCGCCGACAATCTTGCTCTCGCACGTACGCGGATGTATTCGATATCGAAAGCCGGCGATCCACTGGTTTCGCTTCCGATACCCATGCCTCGAGCGTGGAGATCCGTCCTTCTCTCTCATAATGACTTAAACGCTTCAGCGAGCGGCCGAATCTGCCGTCTGAGGGTTAATTCAACGCAAAAGTGATCGACACCAACTTCCAATTACAAGACCGTACTCTAGATACGTACGCCCGTACCCCTGCAACCCCAGCAACAGACCCACAGTCATCCTCTCTCCTCTTACAGTTGGAATAGCGTCTCTAAGGCCAGCGATTAGCTGTGGATAGCGTGATTCGTCTTTGTCCACAGCCGCTCAACAGTCTGGTTCGAACGTCGGTGTCGAACTCGTTGTGATATGTACCCGACCGTCTCGGTGTTCCGAAATCAGGCTGCCCCCCTCGAGATCGTCGAGTGCGGCCTGGATCTCCCCCTCGGCGACACCATGTTCGTCACTTACCGTGTCGATCACCTCTCGCGTCGCCGTATCGTAGCTCGAGCCAGCAGTGCTTAACCGATCGACGGCGTCGAAGGTCCACTTCCGAACTTTCCAATCCGCGACCTCGTCGACCGTCGCGGGCTGTTCGCTCTTGTTGATCGAGACGGCGTCGAGATACGTCTCGAGAACAGCCTCGTCCTGGTCGGGCAAGATATCGTATGTTCCGACGATCGTCACCACATCACCGGCACTAACGGTCTCACAGAGGTCTTCCCACAGGAACACGACTTCGACAGGCGGGTCGTCCATCGACGAGTCGGTTCGTTGGAGTTCAATCCGCTGAAAATCGACGACCTCGGACTGCCCGAGATGAAATCGGAACGCGGAGCTTTGCTCGCAGCCCTGGCACTGCCCTGGCTCGAGGAGGTCGCCTCCCGATTGTGGCACGCGCGTCAGTGTGCCGCACAACTGACATTCGAACGCGGCCTCGCGAGCGCACGGTTTGACCATGCCGACGTCGACCACTTCGCCCGTGACGCCGATCAACTCGCCGAGCGCCGACGAGCCGTACTTCCCGACGCGATAGGTACGCCGTTCGGGAAGCTCGTACACGCGGACGGGCGTGTTAATGTAGCCAAGCGAGGAGAGTGCGCTCCGAGCGCCTTTCAGCCCGTTGTCCGGGTCCTCGAGCACGAGATCCGCAAGGTCACGGTCGGCATCCTCGATCGCTGGCCACGGCACCCGGACCGAGTCGGGGCGGCCGTCCGACTCGAGGTACCGCGACAGTGGTCCCTCGAAGGCCGCTTCCCAGTCCATCGTTATCGGTCCACCTCCTCGAGTGCGGTTTCGACCGCGCCCCAGTCGACCTCGAGCACCTGCTGGCCGACCGGCGTCAACGACCACACGTCGTTCCGGCCGTCTTTCTCGAGACACGGACCAAGCCCGTTGTCCTTCGATGCATGGTCTCGCAACGTGGCTTCAGCAAAACTCGGGTCGAGTGCGGTGTACAGTTCCCCGTAGCTTCCGTAGTCGTTCGCTTCGACGAGTTCGCACGTCTGGATGAACTCCTGCCGGAGCGAGGCATCTTTCCGGAGCCACGCCGAGATCGCCCGCGGCACGTCGTACCGCGTTGCGATATCCTCGTAGGTCGTTTCCTGCCCGACCTGCTCGAGCGTGATATCCTGCTGTCGATCCTGGCCGTCGACGGGCTCGAGGACTAATTCCGACGGGACGGCGTAGTCCCGCCGGTTGCGGAGTACCCACTGCGTGAGCCGATCCGTCACCGCTGTCTCGGCGTCGTCGTACTCGAGGACGGCCAGTTCGGCGGGGAAATCCTCGTCACGGAGGTACCAGCCACCGATCGCCGGGTATCGATCTGGAGACACAACATCGCCGCTGATTACGTCGACCCACCATTCGGGAGCGGTATCCTCCGACCACGGCGGCGTCGGCGACTCGCGGACGCGAGCGCCCCAGGCTTTCCCGTAGCGGTCGCGCCAGACCTTGTCGCCGAGGCCGAGACCACACGGTGCGCCCCGCCATTCGATCGGCCAGAACGGTTCCCCGTCGGCGTAGATCATACCGGTTCCGGTTTCGAAGGTTCGCAGTTGCGTGAACTGTTCCGGGGTGAAATCGAACTTCTTGTCGAGTTCACGAACCTGTTCCTGCCCCTGCCGAAGCAGGATCTTGGTGTCCATGTTGTTCCGCACGGGTCGGAGGACGTCGTTGAACTTCTGGGTCGAGCCAAGCAACAACACTCGTCTCGAGCCCCCCTGCGTGGCGATAATACGGAACGTCTGCTGGAGGGCTCGAATTTGGTCCTTGTACCGGGCGTGTTGAATCTGTGATGGCGCGACGTTTTTCAGCTCCCGAACCTCGAGACAGACCCGCGGCAGGCGCGGCCACTCGTCGCGAGCGTCCATGATCTTCTGAAGCCAAAGGTCCATGATCGTGTACTTGAACCCGTCACTCGCGTCGATGAAGTTACAACACAGCACCGCCGCCGTCTCGTTATCCGACAGCATCTCGCGGAAATCCAGGTTCGTCGATGCATCCGGCGACGCAATGAACCCCTCGCCGGCGAGTCGTGCGAGTCGTTGCGCCGCCTTTTCAACGGCCTGTTCGGCCGACAGCGAGAACGAGGCCTCGTAGGTTTCGACCGAGCCGTCGCTTTTGTGCCGGTCCTGTTTCTCGGTCCATTCGATCGTGGCCTCGAGCCCTTCGGCGAAGTCGAACAGCAGGTTGATGAGTTGATCGACCTGTTTCGACCGGTTGAGTGTAATCTCCAGGGCTTCTTTGATCCGTAACTCGAGGGATGGATCGGAGTCGGTGACGCCGGCCAGCCGGAGGATATCCTTCGGCGTGAGCATATCGATCCCCAGCGTGAACGGCTCGAAGTTCGCCGGGAGGACGTCCGGTGTGCCCTCCATCCGCGGGACGTAGACCGTCGTGTCCATTGCCCGCGGCTGCTGGTTGAACCGCTCGAGGTTGTTCCGAATCACCTCTTCATCATTCGGAATCGCAAGCATCGGCGTCTCCATGCGGCCGTCATCGTGTAACGAGATGTACTTGTAGCCGTGCTCTCGCCAGAGGTTCATCCCGATCGACGTGAGTGTCGAGTCTTTCCCCTCGCGGGGCTTGGCGATCGCGAGGATGTGGTCGCAATCGTCGTGGGGAATCGCGACCTCTTTGTCCTCGAGATCGGCGGCTTCGTCTTTCGAGACACGACGCCGCCCGATCGGCGTCACCTCGTCGATATCCGGCGCGTGCGGAACCTCCTCCGGATCGAGTTTTTCGAGGTAGACCGGCGCGTACTGCGAGGGGTCAGTTAACGAGGTGAGGTGGTTGAGTTCCTTCGCGATCTTGGTCAACGTCTCGAGTTCGCGTTCCGGGCTCGGCGGCGAGTAGCCGTTCGCACGGGCGGCCATGTGGTCCCGAAACCGGGCTTTCGTCCCGCTGTCGACGAACTCGCCGTCGTAGGCCGGTTGCAGGATCGACTCGAGGTCGTCGTCGCGTTTGAGAATCCAGTGGAGCGTTCGCAACAAATCGTCGGCTGGATACGCGCCGTCACCGGACAGTGACCACCGCGTCTCGGCGATCAGTTTCCGGACAAGCGCCTCGTGTTCGGCCCGCGACTGTTTCTCGGTCTGTTCGGCGCTTTGCTGCTGGAGGTTCTCGAGTGCCGTCCCAACGTCGGTCTCGTCTTTCGCCTGGATTGCCTCGTATTGGACGGCGTCGTCCGTCTCGAGAACCGCTTTCTCATCGTCGTCTGTCGGTTCAGGTGGGTGGGGCTGGCTCATCGCAATCAGTCACCTCGAGCGGTCGCAACGGCCGGCTGTTCGCCGTCGAACAACTGTGCGGCTTCCGGAGTCGGGATGAACCCGCGGAGGCTGTCTCGCGGATCGACGGTCGGGAGTTCGTACACCGGCTCGCCCTTCTTGTGCGTGAACCGATCGGAGAACTGCGAATGCCGTTCGGACACGTCCGGGAGCCGGTTCTTTTCAGCGGGGAAGACGAGCGTCAAGGTCTGAGTCTCGCCGGAGGCGTCCCGGAACTCGACGTCGCGTTCATCGAGCACGTGGGCGTCCTCGACGAGCCACTGGTACTCCTCGCGGACGAGTTCGGGATCGTGGCCGAGGCGACGTTCGATCTTCGAGGAGGTCGGCTGTTCGATCACGAGCCACGCGAGTTCGGCCTTTGGAATGAGATCGTCCTCGGCGGCCTGGACGCGCTGTTTCAGGTCCCGCAGGATCAGGGGCCGAATGACGTTCTCGCGGTGTCCCTCGAGATTCGGCTTCATTTGGGCGAGACAGCGGGCGTACCGCTGGAGGTCCGATGGAGCGACACACTCGTCGGAGACGTGCTGGTGCATCGTGCGAGCGGTCTTGCGGACGAACTCCTCGCGGTCGTAGGAAGCGTACCGCCGTCCAGCGATGAAGCCCATGTATGCCGTCACGTCCGCGGTCTCGACGGTCTTGAACTGGCCGGCACAGTCGAGCCAGTACTCCTCGCCGGACTCGGCACGGTAGCGTCGCAGGCGGCGTTGGCGGCGGCGTTTCACAATCCAGAACCACCCGAGGCCGACAGCCGTGCTCGAGGCCAGCATGAGGAGATACATCGGGACCGTTGTCCACAGGCCGACCGCGAACAACTGCAACCCGAAGGTCACGCCGAAGGGGACGCCGAACTTGACCGCAGCGTCGCCAGTGCGAAAGCCACTCTGGAGGTCGAGCCAGAGGTGTTTGACCTCCTCGAAGAATCGGACGCGCCACGGGACGGTCGGTTCGCCGATTTCGCCGGTCTCGTCGGGTTCGACCTCCGAATCAGGCCGGGAAAGTCGGTCTATGATCGACTCGAGGGAGGGAGTTCGAGCCGACACGAAGTCTTTCACACGCTCCCAGTGAGTCGGTTCGAACTCGTCCCGATCGTAGCCGGCCTCGGCGAGTTCGGCCTCGAGTGCGGCCCCGTCTTCGATGCCGTCGGCGACCGCGGCGAACGGGTCCTGGTACTCGAGGTCGTCGATCTCGTCGCGGACGGTCTCGAGTTCGGCTTCGATCTGGTCACAGTGCTCAAGCAGACGGGACGCTTCGTCGACGGATGCCTGCGAGTCGCCGTCCATCAGCTCGTACAGCGACGCGCGGCTGTCACCGAGGAGGTCATTAAACGTCAGGTCGGCCTCGAGCGCGTTGTCCAGCAGTTCTTCGACACGGTCGGCCCGTTGTATATACTCGGCGACGAGTTCGTCCTCGCGGGCATACAGCGCGTCGAGACGCGTAATCTCGAGGTCAGGCCAATGCACGCCCTCAGTATCATCACCGTCGTCGGCATCCCAGAACTCGACTGTGTCGTCGTCGTACTCGCCCTCGAGGGCGGCATCGATCTTCGCCGCGATTTCCTCGCGACTGTCGCCCGTTGACGCGATAATTCGAGTACAGCCGTCGGTCGTCTTGATCTCGTCACGCAACTGTTCGACCGTCTCGACGGCCCACCCGGAGACGTCGGCCGCGAGTCCGGCATTACGACCGCGGCGGAAGAACAGCCACCGGCGCGTGAGCCACGCTGCGATAACGACCGCAATGAACGGGTGCGTAAGGATCGTCAGCAACGGGCCGACGATCGGAGCCGACGAGCCGGAGGTGTCGATTCGAGCGTTCATGAATAGCCACACGCCGACACCGATGAACCCGAACAGGGCAAAGACCAGCAACGTCGCGAGTCGCTTCGGTGCCTTCCGCGGATCGCCGAACACGCGGTGACTGAGTCGCGTCAGCGGTGACGGTGACGACTCACGTTCGGGATCGCCTTCGTCGATCAAAGACAGCGACACGGATTAGTCACCTCCAGCGGGCGACGGCCCGCCAGTCGGTCGGTGATCTGTTCGAGCGGCGTTCGAGGACGTTTCTCGTTCTTCGTGGTCTCGGCGGCCGGCGAGTCGGGCGTTCAGTTCTTCGACGGTGCGACGGGCGTCACGCACCTCGTTGCCCCGGTTGTACTCTTTCTCCGCGACCAACAGCGCCGCTTCGATGTTCGACAGTGCGGTCGTCGGTGCGAGCCGCCCCTCGAGCACGAGCGGAGCGAGCCACGTCTGTTCACGGAGTTGGTCTTGCGTCAGCGGATCGACGTCTCGTAGGTCGTCAACGCCGTGGTGAGCAAAGACGGGGTTGCCGTCATCGTCGTACTCGATTCGCCCGTTCTCGGTCGTCTTGACGACGCCCTTGCAGGCGACTTCGACCATGTCGTCGACGGTTTCGATTCCGAGTTCCTTCCAGTAGCGGGCCGCGTTTGGCCCGATTTCGGTTACGTCCTCGAGTGGATGCTTCGCCGCGGCGTTGCGCCGGTCCTCGTAGTCCTGGCGGACCGCTTCCCGCATGAGTTCGGCGCGACTCTCGGCCATCTGCTGGAGACGGAGAATCCAGCCGTGTTTGCGCTCGAGGAAGATCGCAAGGCCGGCAATGATCCCGATGGCAACGACCCACGAGACGAAGTTCTGGCTCGCTGCAATCAGCAGCGAGATGAACATGAGGACATGCTCGGTGAACAGTTGGTCGAACAGTTCGGCACGCTCCTCGGTGTGCTGGAGGTACTCCATCGCTCCGCTGGGCGTTCGCTCGAAGCCTTCAGCCTCGGCCTGGTTCTTCGTGTAGTCGATGAAATCGGCGTAGGCGGCGTACTCCGCGGCCTCAACCGAGACGTCGGTGTCTGTCGCATACAGGTCGATCGAGTGACTCGAGTCGTCGGCGAAGAACAACTCCGCCGTGAACAGCGTCGGCGATTCGCCGGCCGCTTCGTCGTCGTACTCGACGCGGATCACGGTGCCGTCGCCCATCACCCGGACGTCGGCGTTTGACTGTTCGATCCGAGCCGATTCCACGGGATCGGACAGCGAAAACGTCGCGAACGGGCCGGACGTGTTGTACACTTCATCGGACGACTCGGTGTCGATCTCGAGGTAGTCTTCGTCGGTCGTCTCCGGCGTGACCCGGACCGAATCGGCGATCGTCGGGCCGTCCGCTGTCGGGTCGACCGCCGTGGTATTCGATTCATCAACGTTCGGCATCGGGGCATCACCGGCGGCCGCGGCAGGTGCAACGGCCCCGATCACAGCCCCGACGCACAGTAGGGCGATGCACAGCAGAGCGAGCCGAGTTGTTACTCGGCGGTGAGTGTGACTAAGCATGAGTGGTCTCGTGGTCAGTCGCTCGAGGCCGATTGACGGTCGGCCTCACGGTCGTCATGGCGGTACTCCCGGCTTCGGGACGGCCGGTCGGGCTCGAGAACGTCTTTCGCCTCACGGAGCCGGCGCATCCCCGCGTCTTCCTCGTTCGTAAGGATGTTCTCGATTTCGGCGAGCTGTTCGGAGAGAATCGAGACCTGAATCCGCTCGGCCCGGAGTTCGTCCTCGAGTTCGCTTTTCTCGTTCTCGAGTGCCTGGAGTTCGGACTTGCTCTTCCGATCCGATGGGACGATCTCGTAATCGGCGACGCGGTTCGGGTTATCGATCGTGTTCTTGTCCTTCGCGCGGACCGTAACCTCGCCGCGGCGTTCGTCCCAGACCGCAGAGTCGTCCTCATACGGGATCTCCCACAGCACGAGGTCGTCCGGGAGACGGTGGTCCGAATCCCGAAGCTCCGGGTCGTCAGCCACGAGCAGCGGCCGCCAGAACAGCCCGAGGAACGGGTTGGCTTTCAGTTGGGGGAGGAGTTTCGTCCCATCCTCGGTGATACGGACCTTGCTCCGATCGAATCTGACCGTCTGGCGTTGATTGCCCTTCTCCGTCTCGAGCATGATCTGTAGCTCCCCGGCCTTGGCGTTCTGTTTTGCTTTGAACCAGACGCCGCCGCCGACACAGACCGCGCCGAAGACTGCGTACTCCACGTAGTCGGCGTAGACGGCTTCGCTCGGTGCGCCGGTAGCAGCTACTTGGTACATGGCAATCGCCAGATACAGCACGAGGACGATAACGGCCCCGAGAAACGCCTTCGTCATCGGCGTCTGTCTCGAGACACGGTGCCGGAAGCCGACGCGTCGGTGGCGTTCAGTCCCGTCGACGGCCAGCCGATCCCCGGTACTCTCCGTATCGTGCTCGTCGTCGCCCAGCGACGTCGTGAGCAACACGAGCCGGTAGAGAACGTACAGCCCGAAGAGGAACGCGACACCGCCGATGACCGCTGATTGCCAGTCGATCACGGTGCATCACCCTCCTCGTCGCCCATCACAGCGTCGATCGTCTGTTCGATCGCTTCGCGGTCTTCCGGCGACGGCTGTTCGTCGAACTGCGTGGTCACGCCGTCGGTGGTCTCCGAGCCAGTTCCCGCCGAGAGGGTGTCGACAGCACGGGCGTTGAGTTCGTACCCGCGTTCGAGGAAGTCGCCGTAGGAGTCCTGGTAGGCCTCGAGTTCATCGAGGACAACGTGACAGTCCCACTCGATTGCGAGGTCGGTGAGCTTCTCGATAACGTCCTCGTCGGACTCTGCTGTCCGGAGAATCCGCTCCATCGTTTTCGTCACGGAGTAGCGTTTGACCATCGGGCAGGCGACGCCGTAGTGGGGACAGCCTTCGCAGGCGTCCGGAAACGCCTCTTCCGGGTCGTCGATCCGACGGTGGTCACGCATCTTATTCCCGCGTTTCAACTCTCGAAGCCGAGATTTGACCGCACTGCCGACACTGCCGTCGGGGAGCGAGACTGACTCACGGAGCCACTCGTCTATCTCGCGGTACAGCTCGGGATCGTCATCACGGACGTACTCGTATTTGTTCGCGAGCGTCCGTCGCAGTTCAGAGAGTTCGGTCCGTTCCTCGTCGGTCGGTGACGCATCACCGTTCCGTCTCGATGTGGTAATGTTCGTGCTCATGGGTTCGGTTGAAGATCGCTGAGGAGGTCGGTCGGTGGCTGCACCTCGAGCGGGAACTCGGGTGGCTCGTCGGTCGGGAAGACGACCACGACGCCGCGATCGCAAAACGCCGCGTACTCGCGACAGCCTCGTAACGGGTTCCGCGACGAGCGCGAAAACAGGACGTCGAAATACAGTTGGATCGCCTCTTTGTTCGTCGTGACTGTGCCGGTCGTGTAGGCTCTGGATTTCGTCATGTCATCGGTGTGGTTGGAGTTATAACCGCGAGCGAAACGAAAATCGTCACTTTGAGCGGTTGTAGGGCGTCCAGTTGGCGACCCGTCGTCGCCACCCGCCCGGACTGGCGTTGAGATCGCCGTTGCGAACCCGGCGGGTGTTACTGAACAGGAAGTACGACCACAGCGCGAGAATAGCGACACCGGTCACGTAGTAGCCACCGACGATCGAGAACACGCCTGCAAGAATCCACAGCAAGTTGAACGGAATGCGGGCGATACTCTCGAGCGTGCGGGATTGGTCATGAAATCGGAGGCTCAAGAAATAGCCCCCGACGACGCCGGCAACGATCAGGACGATTGCAGCAATCACTGATTCTCCCCTCCGCTCGAGTTGGACTGGTTGGTCGTATCACGACTTTGGCCACCGTTCCCGTCGCGTTTCGACGTGCGACTGAAGGGGTTGAGACCACGGGCACGGCGCTTGCGGCGGTTCTGCTTCCGAGCGTTCTTCCCCTGGTTCGTCACCAAGATGTACTCTGGGACGAACTCGAGGAGGGCGTAAAACACTACCAGCACGGTGATAATCAACAGCGTGAGTGCCCAGCCGCCCGGATGGAGGAGGTTTGCCAGCAGGAACAGACCGATCAACGACCCGACGACGATCTGCGAGAGGTTCATGCGATCACCCCCGCTGGACCGGCCATGAACAGGTCGAAGTTGAAGTTCACCATATCGGAGAGCCCCGCCCGGATCGACCGCACGTCGTGGCGGATCGTATCGCGTGTGTTCGGGTTCGCCGTAAACTCGACTTCGACCTCGCCGGGAGCGTAATCGTCCGTGTCGAAATGCAGTTGCAAGGACTCGCCGTCGTCGACAGTCCGGTAGAACGCTGGGGCCGAGCTATCGGTCGAGATCGGCTTCCAGTTCTCGTCGGGACTCGTTCGATAGACGGCGTTCCAGTCGTCGATCGACTTGCCATCGTTCTCGAGTGGCACCGTGACGATCGCCCCCTGCGAGGAGTTGATTTCGTAGACTCGTTGCTCGAGGTCGGGCTCGTCGGTCAGTGATGGAAGCCGATCGAGCCACCGGTCGGTGTCCGTCGCCTCGTCCTTCCAGGCGACACCGAACACGCGCACGCGGTTCGGTGCAAACGTGACCTCGGAATTGGCATCAAGGCGGAACGTGACCTCAGTGTAGCTCATATCTCGGTCGAAGTCGTGGGTGTTTCGCCACGTTGATTCGGTGTCCCCGTCGGCCGCCGACACGTCGCCGACGTCGGCCGGCCGCACCATATCGGGATGGATCTTGACGGTCATCTCGACGGGGTAGGAGTTGGGATTCTCGGCCTCGAGTCGGACGAAGACGTCCGTCTTTTCGATCTGTGTACGGACGTTGCGATCCGTCGACTCGACTGCCTGCGTCTCGTTGAACGTCTCTGCGTAGGCGTCGTCGGTGAGGTAGTCGTCGTGAACGACCTCGACAGCGTCGTCCTCGTCATCGCTTTCGGTCGCCGCAACTGCAAACCCGGTCGCGAATAGGCTTGCAACCAGACAGACGGCAACCGCGAGCACGAGGAGGCGCGCCGGTTCGAGCGTGCCCCGCCCGTTGCGTCGTTCGTGTTTCGACCGGCCCGGGACCAGCCGAAGATAGATCCCGTACAGCCAGTTGCCGAAGCCGCCGTCGCGGAACCACTTGAGTGCCCCGCGCATCTCATCGACCGGGAGCATGACCGCGGCCGTGACGAACGCCCCGACCGCTGCGAGCCCGGCGACGATCGCCAGATCGGCCGCGTGCGAGAACGCAGCGAAAAACACGAACAGCACCGGAACGATCGCCTTCGAGATCGTGAGGAAGACTCCGCGCTCGAGGCGGCGAAGCCCGTTCCAGAAATCCGTGCGACGGCCACGACCGCGCGGGCCGTCATCACCTCGTTTCCAGGGCATGGTCACCTCCGTGGGCCATCGTTACCGCGGTCCCGCACATCGATGAACTCGACGACGTTCTCGAGTGCGTTTCGAAGAACGTGGGGTGTCGCTTGCCCCGCTGTTCGGACATCCTCTGGGGCTCGGCGGAGTTGGTCGCCGAAATCCCACCGAGCCGGAGTGAACAGCTTCCGAATTCCCGCTCGGAAGGCCACCCACACGAACAGTACGAAGTTGCCGATCGTACTGACAACGGCCGTAATCGGGTTTGGAATCTCTCGAGTCATGGTTACCTCCGTGGGCCGTCGGCGTTGCGGCCACGGTCGCCGAGACCGAGCAGGTAGGCCCCTGCGACGAGGACCGCAATCAGGATGATCGTCAGCCGTGCGTTCAGCGCGAAGAAGATCAACAACAGGATCGCCGCGACCGCGATCGCGACGCCCTTGAGGATCGTGTCGAACTTCGTCTCGGTGACCGATGCGGCTGCTTCGCCGCTCGAGTCAACTGCATTGTCGACCGAATCGAGAAGGCGGCTAATCAGTCCCATCTGCGGGTCACCTCGAGCAGGTCCGTCGTCGTGTATTGGTGTCGTGACATTGTGGATCGTTATTTTCGTGGCCCGGAGCGGTTCCGCCCGCGGCCAGGAATGAGTTTCTTGACTGCCCACCAGAGTCGCCGGAACTGGGTCTGGAACCAGTTTTCGTGGGCCTGTTTCCCGCGGTCGCGTTGCTTTTCGGAATCGTACTTCGCGAACCGTCCGTTTCGATCGCGTTTGCGGTCGTCCTTGCGTCGAATCATGGGTCTATGCTGATTGCTTGCTGTCTAACTCGCCAATCAGGATCTCGAGAACGTGTTTCGACTCCTCGCCGAACCGAAGCGACGGGAGGTACCGGCCCTTGAGTTCTTCAACGTAATCGGGCTCGGGCAGCTCGTGGGCTTCGTCCTCATCCTCGGCAATGAACCGAGTGCGGAACGTCTGGAGTTCGTCGGCGGCGTGTTCGGCCGCCTTGTTCCGGATCTCGACCTTGTAATCCGGCTCCTCCGGCTCCTCGAGTCGCCACTCGAGGTCGGTGTACGACTCGGTCTCGTCATCGTAGACGGCCTCGAGCGTCGTCTCGACGCGATCATCGGCAAATAGCCAGTTCGTTGAAACAACGTCAACACCGAGGGTAACCGTGCCGAGTGGTGAGACGTCGTCGTACTCGTCGATCAGCCAGTTGCCGTAGCCGAGCCACGCGTCGGTGTTGGCCGTGAACTCGTTTCGCATCCGGTCCGCAAGCGTCTGTACTGGCGGCGATGCCCCGACGCTATTATATCGGGACAAGAACCCAGCAATGAGTGCGCCACGGTCACCGGGTTCGACCTGAAGTTCGGTCGCGATCAACCCCTGTGGCGGGGTGTTGTCTTCTGTGGCGCTGGCGCTCGTCGTCAGGCCGACAGTACCGACTGTCGCCGCCGTACCGGTCGCTTTGACGAACCGTCGTCTCGAGTAGTCGTCTGGTTTGGGTGTCATGTGCACAGAAATGGATGGGTGTGGGTGACGGTCGACGACTGGAGCGCGGACTCGAGGAAAGCGAGTCCGCGTGCCCTCTCCTGTCTCGCTCGTCAGTGCCCGGCATGGCGACCGGGCAAGCCCGCCCGCGGGATCGAACCGCGGTGACGCCGTCGCGGGTGCGCGAAAGAACGATCGGGGTAGCAGGTCCGCTTACTCGCCAATTCGGCGGCGCGAGACGAGCAGTGTCGCTCCGAGCAGCGGGATGCCGTAGGTCAGCACGCCGAACGACTGCGTCAGGCTGTAATCGAGGTCCTCACGCAGGTCGCCCGGACTCGGCAGGTCGTTCGCAGCCATCGTCATGTCGACCGTGCTGTCGTCCGCAACCGTGTCGTCGGCGAGGTTGACGACGTGTGGCCCCTCGTCGTTGAGCACGATGTAGTCGTCCTCGGCGGCGTCGACGCTGTTCCCGTCAATTTTCTCACCGGGCTCGTCGTAGAAGACGTACGTGATCGACCCGTCGAGGTCACTGTTCATCATGTACGCGAGGCGGTCGCCCGACTCGGCGTCGTCGGGGATCGCCGCGTCGATCTCGTCGCTGACGTTCTCGTCGGAACTCGAGACATAGATCTCGTCCGTGTTGCTCGAGACGTCCGGTGCGGGATCGATTTCGGCGTCGGTGCGGTCCCAAATCGTCCGATCGAAGACGGTGACCGAATTGTTCGTGTAGTCGGCGCGAGCGTCGCTCTCGGCGTCGAAGATGTGGATCTGCGAGACTTCGTCGCCGTTCTCGAGCGTGCTGGTGAACTCGTTGGCCGGCGCGTCGGCGTCGTTGTTCGCGACGGCGACCTGGAAGTCGGCGTTCTCGTTGATCCCGACGTCGAGTCCGCGGAGGTCGGCGTGCGAGATGTCGATCTCGTAGGTGCCGGGCGTGTCGGTACTCGAGTCAGCCTGCGAGACGACCGTCACGTCCGAGACCGTGCCGATCTCGTGGCCGTCAGCGGACATGATCGTGGCCTCGAGATTGTCCGTGTAGGCTTCGACCTCGAGCGTTTCGGCGGCCGTGCTCGAGCCGTTGTAGTTCGACACCGTCGCGCCTTCACTGAGCGCGGAGTTCGACGTGACCGACGGCGTGTCGCCGACGACGATCGACAGAGCGTCCGTCCCCGCGTCACTGTCGACCGACGTGCCGGTGTCGTCGAACAGTTCGACGCCGACGTCGTAGCTGCCCGCGTTGTGCGGGTTCTCGACGCCCGAGAGCGTGACCTCGATCGTGTCGGTGTCACTCAGGGTGACGGTTGCATCGAGCGTCACCGTCAACGTCGTGTCGTCGGCGGCCTCGACCGCGCTAACGGTCTCGTCGGTGCCCGCAATCGAGACCGTCACGTCATCGGCCCCCAGGCCCGAGACGTCACCGGCCTCGTAGTCGATCTGGATCTCTTGCAGGCTCGGTGAATCCGTGTTGTCGTAGTCGGTCGAGATCGTATGGTCAGTCGTCGCGCCGGTACCGTCGTCGGTTGCCGTCACTGTCGGTGCCGTGATCGCTGCCGCGCCGCCCGTGAAGGCCACGCCGACCACCGAAAGGGCCAGCATGGCCGTCATGAACAGCGTTGCAACTCGTTTGAGGTTCGTCATTGGAATTGTGTTGTAGGAAGGGGTTAGTTAGCGGGCTGTGCGTCTCGAGAACGGCTGTCGGCGGGGGAATCCCTCGGATCGGTGGCGGAATGCCTCCAGTGCTGTAGCGAATCATGGTTACTCGTAGGCGAGTTCGTCGCGATCGGTTCCCTGCGAGAGGCCGAGCGGGATCCAGACGTTGCGGGCGAGCCACGCATCACGGGTGTCCTCGCGCCACCAGTGCTCGCGGTCGCCGTCGTAGAACACGAACGGGTTCTCGACAGCCTCGTAGCTGGTACTCGAGTACCGGCCGTTGTCGTACCACGTCTCGCGTGTCTCGAGCCAACTGCCGTACTCCGCAAAGTCCTGCACGTACTCGCCGTCGGCGCTCAACGCCGGGGTAAAGAAGTGGTTGTGCGGCCGGGCAACCGCGAGCACGACGTGGGTCTGTTCACCGGCGACCCGGTCCTCGACGAAATTCGACGCGTCGCCGTCGATCCGCAGCCCGTAGTGATGCCCGCCCGAACACCACACCTCCTCGATGGTCTTGTCCGGCTGCCGGAACACGATGATCGGCTCGTGGTCGGTGAAATGAGCGTCCTTGAAGTCGATATCCCACCCCAGATACCAGAGCACGCTTCGCTGCGTGTTGCTCCGGACCCAGTAGTAGTGGGCGATTACGTCGTGCTCGGTGCTCTCGGCCGTCCAGCCGTACATGCCGCGGACGTCGCTTTTGGCCTCTCGAGCTTCGTCCCACGGGAGGTGGTCGTAGCTCAACTGCGGCTGGAACTCGAGCAGTTCCTCACGATCGTCCCGAACCTCGATGTGGTCCGGTGGGGCAGGGTTGCCGGCGTCGTCGCGCTCGAGGTCGTCCTGCCGGCCGTCGGACCCACCGAAGGGGCCGAAAAAGGACGGTGTCGCCGCGGTCGCGAGGAATGTACGTCGCTGCATGAGAGTCACCCGAGGAACCCGGCGATTGTCCGGCCGCGTGTGGCCGCCAGCGCCTCGTTGAACGCGTCGCGAGCCTTTGCGTCGTCGTCGCGGACGGCTTCTTGATCATCCTCGTAGTCGGTGCCCTCGAGTGCGGCCTGGACGTCCAGCAAGCCGTGTTCGGCCTCGGTCGTCCCGAAATTTGGCACCGGGTAGGCGTACTTGGTCAGCCGCTCGAGGATCGTCTCGTTGTCGTGCCCGACGCCTGCGAGGACAGCCGCCGCGCCAGTAACCATCGGCGCGGCCATGCTCGTTCCGCTCAGTGTGCCGAACGGATCGGCGGTGACGTTCATCCCCGGCGCGGCCAGTTGCGGCCTCGCGCCCTCCGACGCGCCCTCCGAGAGGTCTTGGGTGCCGGGTGCGGGGCCGACGTTACCGAAATAGGCGATCTGTGTGTCATCACGGTCGCCGCTCTCGGGGACGTTCGTCGCGTTGACGCCGACGGCCTCGTCAACAGATGACGGATGAGCCACGAACGTGGTCGCGTAGCGGTCATTCCCGACCGCCACGGCGGGGAACACGCCCGCGTCCCAGGCGTCGGCCAGCGCGTCGGCCAGCGGCTCAGACCACTGGGGCGAGCCCAAAGAGAGGCAGGCCACGTCCGCGCCCGCGTCGACGGCGAGTTCGACCCCGGCGACGATATCGGCTACCGACCCCGAGCCGTCGTCGGCCAGTGATTTGGCGACTAGGATCTCGGCGTCCGGCGCGAAGCCCTGGTAGGCCGGATCGTCGTGGTTCGAGGCGATCGCCGCCGCGACCCAGCTCCCGTGACCGTCGCCGTCGGCAACCGCCCGCGGGCCGTTCGCATCGACGGTCTCGTCTTCCCCGCCGGTGAAATCAGTCGACTCGGGGTGGAACCGGTTGGTCCCGTCCGCGTCCTCGAACAGCGCCCGATCGTCCGCTCCGGTGTCGATCACGGCGACCGTGACGCTCGAGGTGTCCACGCCCGCGAGGAAATCGTCGTCGGCGCGGACGAGTCGGCGGGCCTCCCGGAGCGTCGCTTCCGGCGCGTCCTCGTCGAACGCGAGGCCGTCGTCATCGGGCGTCGGGTCGGTGCCGAGCGCGGTCGTCAGCGACAGGCGATCGAACAGTCCGAGATCGTGGTCGACGTCGCCTTGCGCCGCGAGGTCGGCAGGCTCGAGCACGTCCGGTCGATCGAGGAACGCGTCGGGCGCGGCGTACTCGAGGTAGTCGAGATCGGTGAGCCCGCCGCTGTAGCGGTCGATCCCGAACGTCGTCGATCGGCCCGCGTCCGACCACGACATGCTCACGGCGAGCATGTTGACTCCCGAGAGGTCCCGGTGGATGCTGGCCGTCTCGGTGGTCTCGAGCCACTCCTCGAGTGACTCGCGGTGGTCGGCGTCCTCGTACCGAAGGACGAACCCGGGATAGCCGTCACGGAACGTGTCCACGTCGACGTCGCTCTCGAGGGTGGCCGGCGTGAACGCCTCCGGCGACCCCACGGCGAGGCCGCCGAGGACGGCGGGCGTCGTGGTTGCGGCTGCTGTAGCTCCAACCGTCGTGAGGAATGTGCGTCGTTGCATGAAGATCACCTCTTAGGCGGCCACCCGACGGCGCGTGAACAGTCCGAGGCCGACAGTCAGTCCGGCCGTCGCGGCATGGATCGCGCCGACCGAGAGAATCGGCAGTGACGGACTCGGGAGCGACATGGCCAGTGAGTGCTGGAGGCCGGCGACGATTCCGGGATCGGGATCGATGGTCAGATCGATCGTGCCGTCCGAATCCGTGTAGGTCCGAATCACCGTTTTCTCGCCGTCCTCGCCCCGAAGTTGCACTTCACCGTGGCGGGTCGTGTCGTCGACGGCCAGCGGATTCGCGCCGAACCACGCCGGATCACCGCGCCAGACGGCCGCGTCCGCGTCGAGCGACCGGTCGAGATGCACGACCGTCTCGATGTTGCTCGAGACCTGGCGTTGATCCGTGCCCTCGAGCACACGGACGGTCAGCCCGTCCGCGCCAGTCATGGCCTCGCCGGGTTTGACGTGGATCGATCCCGGCACCTCATCGGCCGGCACGACGCCCCGGACCGCGAGGCGGTCGTCCTCGCGCTCGATCGCCGCGTTTCGCAGGCCCTCGCCCGCGAGTGCGAACGACCCCGACGCGGAGTCGGCAACCCGAATCGTCGGGTCGTCCGAACGGCCGTCCTCAAGGGCACGGACTTTGAACGCCTGGACGAACTCGTCACCACTGCCGCTTGCAACGGTCAGTTTGACGTGATGCACGCCCGCGCCGTTCGTGGTGAACGTCGCTCGGTCGTCGGCCCGAACCTCGCCGGCGATCGTGTTGCCGTCGGGATCGTAGGCGGTCACGTCGGTGATGCCGTCGATCGATTCGCCGTCCGCGGGCCGCACCGTCATGGCCACCTGTTCGGACGGGCCGGGCGAATGGGTGTTCAGGCTAATCGCCTGAATGTCGGGGACCAGCCCCTCGAACGCCGGGTTCTGGATAACCTGATCGCTGCGACCGACCCCCTCATCGTTGGCGACGACGACCTCGAACTGGCCGACAGCGGTGTCTAGCTCCTCGGTCGGGTACTCCACGACGACTTGGTCGCCCGCGAGCACGCCCGAGGACTCGATGTGCCAGTGTTCATCGGCGACGGCTGTGGGGTCGCCACCGTCGGCCGGGTGTTTGAGCACGGTCACGCCGTCGGGCTCGAGGTCGCTGGCGAACGGGAACGTCGCTCGAATCGTCTCCTCGCCGATCTCCGTCTCGCCGTCGCCGGCATCGATCCGGTCCTCGAGCGTCCGTAACGTTTCCTCGAGCGTTTCGATTTCGTCGACCAACTCGTCGTTGTTGAGATCGGGGTCGTCGTAGTCGACGTCGACGTCGACCTCGCGATCGAGCGCATCCTCGAGTTCGTCTTGGAGGTGATCGTTCTCCTCGAGCAGGTCTGTGTAGTTGTCGTGGATCTCGGTGAGATTCTCGTCGGTCCACTCCTCGGGGAGTTCGTCGAAGCCCTCGAGGTCGGCGACCGACTCGTTCAGGAGCTCGTCCTCGAGCCAACTTCGCCAGTCGTCGTAGGCCTCCATGTCGTCCCACGGAATCTCATCCGAGCGGATGACCTGGACCTCGGCGTCTTGCTGTTCCGGGTAGACCGTGCCCGTCTCGGCGGGCAAGAGCCAGGACTGGTTCGCGCCGTCAAGTGAGTACTCTCGGATATCCTCGAGTCGAAGGTCGTCGAAGCTCGGATCCTCGAGGTTTTCGTCCCGGAGGTCGTTGAGCGCGGTGATGACCTCTTCGTCGCCCTTGTACGCCTGGATGGAGTACTCGTCCGGGCCTGCGGGTGCGTTGACTTCGAAGTGGCCGGTCGCGTTCGTCGTCGTGCGTTCGCGAACGACCACGTCGTCGAGAGCGTTCTCGGCCATGTCGTAGCGTTGCTCGAGGCGATCGGCCCGATCCCAAAGATCCTGGGCGTAGTCGGCGGCGATATCATCCGGATCGCCGACCACGAACGTGTAGGCCTTTGCCCGCTCCCCCTCTGGGTAGGCCTGATAGATACCGACCGGGAGTCGGGCTTCGGCGACGTGATGCTCGTTCGTCGAGAGCGGATTCGCGCCGGTCGTCTCGTATTTCGGCGTCGTCTCGAGCGTGCGCGTGTCGATCGTCTCCCCGAGCGGGTCCATCTGCTCGACGACGATCGTGCCCTCGGTGACCGCGCCGGGGAACGAGTTGTCCACTTGGTTTTCGACCCAGCCACCCTCATCGGGGTCCCACAGCGAGATCGTGACCCGTTCGCCCTCGTCGATCCGGACGCGGGGGTCGTCGACGCTCGAGGAAATGACGGTCGCGGTGCCGACGCTCCAGTCGTCCGATTGGTGGACAAGCGGGTACGTGCCGTCGATTGCTTGATCCCATTCACGGGTGTCGAGGCGGCCGTCGTCGGCTTCGAAGTCGTCGGTGAACTCGTCGTAGTCCTCGGGGACCGAGTTCTCGAGTTCGTCGGCGAGGTCGCGGGCCGAGTTGATGTCGTCCTCGAGCTCGCCGAGGTCAGCCTCGTCGAGTGCGGGTTCGTCAACGCCCCAGGCTTCGACGGTGATGTTGTCTTGCTCGACAGGATCGCCGTGTTGATCAACGACTTGGCCGGTGATCGAGGAAACGTCAGTGTAGATCGTTCCTAATGTAGTTACATCCCGGATTTGATCGTCATGAGCTTCGATATCCCAGGTCAAATCACCGCTATCTGTGTTATATGCTCTGAGGATACTATCATCACCACCAGCGAATACCGTCTCGGAATCTACTGAAGTCGCGACACCCCAAACATCGCCAGTGGGCTCGTCGGTAGACCACATCTCGTCTCCACCGCCGGTTTTAATAGATCGAACAGTCGAATCCCTACTGCCCGTAAATATTTTCGTGCCGTCAACAGACGGTGAAATAGTGAACAGCCGGTCTGTGTGGCCTCCATTCACCCATTCCTGGCTACCAGTGGTCACGTGAAGAGCCCTTACCTGATCATTACTGTCACCAGCATAGACGTAGTCACCGTTTGGTCCCGCCGCTAACGCTCGAACTGAGACAGTTGCGTCACTATTAGTCCAGAGATGGTCGCCTGAATCCGCATCATATGCGATTACATCACCAGAACTACTTGATGAGAATACTATGTCACCCTCCGGAGAGAACGACGTTTCATACACGCGGTCCGTATGCTCGTCCCCATCGGACCAAATCACGTCACCGGTGTCTGCATCAAGAGCAACGACCTCATTTCCGTGAGTCCCTGCCACGATCATCTCTCCGTCAGGGGATGTGGCAAGGCCCTCTACCCGACTTGAGCCTGAATCCCACGTCCACCCAGAATCACCTGAGTCCGCACTGAGTTGTGTAACGGTTCCGGAGTCATCACCAACATACACATACTGATCATCAGGAGCTGGCGTTAAGGACCGAGGAGCAGAGCCAAACGGATCTGTCGACTTCCATTGTTCTTCCTGGTTTCCTGCGTTAAAAGCCTTTACAGAGCCATCTGCGGACGCTGTATAAATTGTTTCACCACCAACAGAGTCGAGATTTAATTCCGTGGCGAGTGTGTTTGTGGGATCAGAGGCCGGGTCTAATCTTTCCAAATTAGAATTCGTGTCAGCAGCACCAACACTGAAAGGAACCGCAACAAGACTAAAGATGAGAATGCACGCGATCAGAACGGATCGGATCTGAACACGGTTGCTTGCTCTTTCCCGCCAGTACGTCAGTCGTGTGGGTTTGATTTCTGGTTTCATGGATCTAATTATTACCATCTTTATCGTCACTGAACGGCCACCAATCAAAATCAAACGAGAACAGACCATCGTCATCGTCGCGATTATCTCCATCATCACCGAACGGCCACCAATCAAAATCAAACGAGAACAGACTATCTCCACCGCCGAAAATGAAGAACCCGCCTTCTGAAGACTCATCTACTAACTCCGCATCACTCCCATCTTCATCCTTATCGTCGCTGTCAGTCCCTGAACCATCAGGGATCGCAAGCTCTAATGAGTCAAGTTCGGGCGTTGATCCATATTCTGACGATGTTAAAGTAATATCAAACCAGTAATCCGCGGCATCGTCGACCGAACGTTCCAAATCTGCTAATAGATACGTCTGAGTTCCGTCTTTGACATATATCGTCTCAGAATTCTCGGCCCCATTGACAGACTCATGAACGGTAATCGCAAGACCAGTATTGGTTGGCACCGTGGCTGTAGCCGAAAGTTCATGATACCCGGTATCCGCAACGGACAATGTCGGAACCGACCCGAGTAATCCGGCAACACCTACCGCGGCACCTGCTTGCAGAACGGCACGGCGCTCTATACAGGTGGCTGATTCCGTCGTTGACATGGTTACTTCATCCCCTCCGTGATCCGCGCATGATCAAAAACGAGACTAGAATCCGAATTTTCTGAGTAAAAGCCAATTCCCGGATCAGTCCCGTCTGTCGGATACGTACTATCTTGGATAGCCTCCGCGAATATTTGATCAGCTCTGTTTCCATCCGCGTCAAGTTCGTAGACCGTTATCTCATGGCTACCATCGGACCCCCACGCGATCTCGACGTCATACCAAGTATTGATATTGACAGACGCTGCTGTATCAACGATATCAGTCCGGGCACCAGAATCATACCGAGAGATTCGAATGACGCCATCAGCAGATTTGAAGAAAATTCCGTAATGATCGTTGTCGTTGGCATCAACACCGTAGCAAATAGTCGGCCGAGAACTTCCTGTGTAGGTCTTTACGGAATACACGTCGCCCGGAGAGGGATAGTTTTGAAGACCGTCGCCAGGGCGTGAGATAAGCCGATATTCTGGGGACGATGCAGTGAGAGCTTGGTCGCCTTCGACGACTTCTGAAGTTTCGAGTTCCCAATAGCTAGTCCCAACAGAGTAGCTATCGAGGTTGGCCGTTTCGAAGTCATCAACTATACCTCCAGTCTCTTCGAATACACGTCTGACAATACCTCCATCAGTGATCTCTATTTGATCATCTTTGCTCTCATAGTCCTGCCAATCATCTTGTGAAGACAGCGTTAACGGAGAGGTGGATACCGTAGTAGGAGTCGTCATTAGTGACGCCACGTAGCTCGGCTCAGGATACTGGACATCCCACCACGCAACTTCATTTTCGTTCGACTCGCCAGCTGTGACCATCTCGGCGTCGCCATCGCCGTCAAGATCGACAAACCAGATATTGTCGTCCGCCTTTCCAATTGAACCCTGGAGGGAATCGACCCAAGTCCCAGTATCTTCATCATATTCCCAGAGGTAGAACTGATCCTCCGATCCCTCCAGCGTAATTAGCTGATCTCGAGGCGACCCCTTCCAATCGTGAGCGGCTACGTTGCGCCAGTTGCTTCCAGAATCGACTTCAACCTCGAGCCATGCATTTGGGTCGGTTACATCCGACGGGCCAGGGTAGCGGTAGAAGCCCATCCCATCGCCAGCATTTTCCCCGGGTTGATCGATCAGGTTATCACACAGAATGTCAAGCGGCTCGCCGTGCCCTGACAGATCCGCATTTGTTATCCCTTTCCGTTTTCCAAGCGGACCTATTTGATGGTCAGTCCACGGGGTGTCATACGGGTCAGATGGTTTTTCGACCCACCACAGCCCACCGTCTGCATCACTGTTCCATCCAGTTCGGGCAGAAAACACGAGATCACCGCGACCATTCCTAGATACGTCGAGTTGGTCTCGAACGAGACCATGTGCCCCCTCCTGTTGGACGAGTTCATGCAGCGCCCAATCAGAGGGGTCCATCGGGTCGCTTCCAGTAAACTCGAGCCATCTGAGAGCCCCCTCATCGGCCTGTGATCCGTCGTGTGTGTAGATTAGGTCGTTTTCTTCACCGTCGCCAGTCAGATCGCAGATATACGCATCCTGGAGGTATGGTGCATTATCGTCGAGAATTGTCGATTCCCAACTGGCTTCATCGGTCGGATCACCGCCCGACGGTTTATAGATCGTCAGAACCCCATCATTTTGATTAAGAGAAAATACTTCCACAATTTCGTCCCCGTCGATATCACCTGCTTCGGTGCCTTCGATTTCGCCAGTACTCTGATAATCAATTTCATACTCGCTCCATGTACCGGACGGATCGCCTGGATTTTCGTACCAGAAAACGTACCCCGACTCGTCGCCACCAACAACAATATCGAGGTTTCCGTCGTTGGTCATGTCTGCCATGACCATGCCGTCATATGCTTGACCGCTTTGAATCGTGTTTCGAGTGAAATCCCACGTCATCGCGGACACCTCCCGGCCAACAGCACGGATAAGTTGATCACTGCCCGCAGGCCACTGCGGTCGCTATGCGACTTCTCTGAACGTCTTGTTCCTGTCATGAAAATCAGCCCCAGGAGTCGTCGAACTCCGACGTCCGGAGTTCCCGCACCAGTTCTTCCATGTTCGATTCGTCCGATTCGCCGGCCGCCTTCCGCTCGAGGGCGTTCTCCCGCAGTCGCCGCCGCCGGCTCGGGATCACTTCGTCGACGGCCTCGAGCACGAAGTCGACGACCTCGGTGAACTCCTCGCGGCCACGATCGCCGAGGACGCCGCCGAATGAGATCGTTCCACACTCGGGACAGTGCCGGTGGCGGCGGTGGTCGTGTTTCGTAATCTCGAGTGCCGACTCGAGGCTCGTCGGATCGTACTCGAAGTCGACCTCAACCCGCGGGAGGTGATGTTCCGGTTCGGTTAGTTCGCAGGCCGCGTCGTACTCGTACCAACACTCCGGGCAGAACAGCGGCGGGTTGCCGTAGCTCCGGAGAATTGATCCGGCCACCCATGCGTCCCGATTGACGCCCTGGACCTGCGTGTGGGTGTCCCCGCGGCCAAGCATCTCGTCGATCGACGGGATATCCGGGTCGTCCTCGGGGTCGCCTTCGGGTTCGTCGTGTGTGGGTTGCGTTTCGTCTTTCGGCGACCGCTCGAGGTCGAACTCGCCGGTTTCGCTGTCGAAAATGTTCGTGCGTGCGCCGAGCGCGACGGTGTTGTCACTGTTGGAACTCATGGGTGTGGATCGGTTGAGGATAGATTCGGCTGTGAGATCGCCGCCGGAATCGGTCGGCCGCGTGGCCGATTACCTCCGTGACTCGACGAGCCCGGTTGGTTGGTACCTCACCGCTGAGTACCGTATCCCCGTTCGGGGCCGCTCCGACGTACGCAGATATCTGAATCAAACAGGCCAAACATAAAGAAACTACCGCTTACTACACTCTCATCGACGTTGATCGACAGCAATCCATTTCGAGATAGATCCGATCCAATCGGCGGGAAGCCATAGCTTAACAGTCACGGGTTGTGACACACACGGGTATGGGCGATGAGCCCGTCGGCGATGACGACGAGTCGCTTGATGAAACTGAATCGCGAAACGTGACGCTCAAACGGCGGACGCTCCGGGCGCTCGAGGAAGAGTATCCGCACGCGCTCGACGACCCGGAACGAGTTCGAGCAGCGATTCACGACGCACTCGAGACTGGCGACTCGTCAGCCGACGAAACCGAGGAGTAAGCTGGAGCCCCGAAGTCCTTGGCCGGGAGTCGGGGTTCGTGAGTGGCTACGCCGTCGATCGTGGAAAAGCGTTCGGTCGGTCGTTATGGGTTGAGCAGGCGCAATACCACGCCGTTCACAGCGTGGATACGCGCCGTCACTCTGGGAAACGTACCACCATTCTCACATTCTGGTTCCCATAATCAGTCAGACGGGGAAACACCCCATACAACACCAATTGTCTTAGCTCCAAGGTCATTGGAATAGGGGAAAATAATAAGCTAACAGGAAGGAATCAAGACCCATGAAAAGACGGGACGGGACGGCGGAAACAACGACGCCGGCCGATGCGTTCGACGCAATTCTGACGTTCATGGAAAACGAACTCTCATTTGCGACAAGTCATTACAGCGGTAGCGAGGCGAAAGCCCACCCCTTCAGGGGTGGGATGAAGCCGACAACTGGGAAGCAAACCACGGGCATCAGCCCGCCCGATATTCCCACGTTTTAAGGTCATCCAGGCATACATTACAATTGTAACCGTGGTCACGACGACCGTCACCACGACGTTCCACAACCCATCCCGCGACCGCCGCAGGGAGTGGCAACGCGCCACCCACTTGTACCGCGACACCAAGCAATTCTGCATCAATGGGTGGGAATCCGACAGGTTTGGGATGAACGTGACCACGGCCAGCATCGATAATCCACTCTACTCAGCCATCCAGAACCAGGCCATCCGCGAAGCCAAGTCTGACTACAAAAAGGACGGCATCGTGGAATACCACGCCAGCCAGCCGTTCGCGGTCAACAACCAGAACTGGGAGATTGACCGCACCGAGAACGGTTCCGTTGTCGTTGGGTTCCCCTGTATCTCAGGTTGGTGGTACACGCCTATCGACGTGTACGACGACATAGCCGACGACGTAGCCCGGCTCGTGGACGGTGAAGCCGACAAGTCCCGATTGCAGGTGTACCGCCGAGGAGACGACTGGTTCTGTACGTTCACCGTCGAGTACGACGCCGAGACAGGCGAGGAGACGGCAATCGGCGTGGACATCGGCCACAACCACCTGCTCGCCGCCGACGCTGAAACGGGCGAGTCGATGCTGGTGTCCGGTCATGAGGCGAAATACGTCCGCCGCAAATATCGTTCCCTACGCGAGTCGCTTCAAGAAGCGGGTGCGCTTCGCGCACGGAACCGCGTGGGTAACAAAGAGGAGCGGCGGATTCGCGATCTCAACCACAAAGCCTCCCGTCGCCTCATCGATTGGGCCAAACAGTTCGAGAATCCCGTGGTGAAAATCGAGGACTTGGAAGGTATCAGAGAGGGAAGCGACTGGCGTGGCGTTCACTCGTGGCACTTCCATCAGTTGCAGGAGTTCATCGTCTACAAGGCCGAGCAAGCCGGGATTCGCGTCGAACAAGTTGACCCGTTCGAGACGAGTCAACGCTGTTCGGCCTGCGGTGCTGAAGGGTCGCGTGACGGCGACTACTTCTCGTGTTCCGACTGCGACCGTGGCCGCCACGCCGACCTGAACGCCGCCGAGAACATCCGTCAACGGGAGGGAGAACCATGCACGGCGCAGCACTTCGGGTGACGCGACCCGTGCGGCCTCGTGGACTGAACACTCCACCGTCTGCTTCGCAGACGCCCGGCGTGACCGGGGAGGAAGGCCGCTTTGACCCGGCTGTACGCGCTGAAAAGTACGTCCGGGGTCGTAACCGGACGGCGACCGCTGACGCGGGACGCGAAAGCGTACTTCACCGCCGAGGAAACGCACAACCTGAATATCCCCTTCGGGGAATCCCACCCCTTTAGGGGTGGGAGGAGGTCAATCGTCCAAGCTGCCCATAACGCAGTCCACAACAGTAATGACGAGTATTTGAGTCGGTTTTACGACCGGTTAGCACGGTGGAAGAACTCACAAAAAGCAATCGTGGCGACAGCACGGAAGATGTTGGTGTCTATCTATCACATGCTCGACCGAGGCGAAGTGTACGATCCGCCAGGAGTGAGCGCATAGACGAGGGATCTGAGGGCCGCCGGGCCGGCGGCCCTCAGTGGTCGGCCGAGGCCCTCCAAGAGCGACTGCTTTCGTCAGACAGCGACCGCACCGCATCACGATGGGGACCGCATATCGGCTGGGAAAGTAGCAGATTCTTGGACGGCGTAATCATTTTGTCGCCAGCGGTGGTTTGTTCGGACAGCAGCGTTTCCATAGGTGAAACTCCCACCGCTGAGCGGAATCGAAGATTCCGCGATGCTCGGAAATCTTTGATTTCCATCCGCTCGGGATTTCTCCGCGTTCACGCGGAGGAGGATGTCAATCCCTATCCGCCCGAATCGAGCAGTTCACCGACGTACTGGTTTTCCCACTCTCGGCGTGCCTCGAGTTCTCGGCGACCACGCCGAGTAACCATGTAGATGTTCGTCCGCCGATCGGCTTGCCCCTTTTCGACAAGGCCTTTGTCGACAAGGGTGTCGAGGTTCGGGTAGAGCCGCCCGTGGTGGATCTCGCCTTCGTAGTAGTCCTCGAGTTCTTCTTTGAGCGCGAGTCCGTGTGGTTCGTCTTGCCCAGCGATCGTGTACAGCAGGTCGCGCTGAAAGCCAGTGAGATCGTACATATCTTCCCGTTGTTGTGTTGGATGATAAAAGTGTATTGTATCGAATAATCAGATGGGATCATCAACAGTTTAAGTGGCCAATACCCCCTGATAGTAAAAGTTAGTCGGCCAACAAGTATTCAACAAAGAATGTTATAGTATAGCGTGACAGGGGATGGGGGGACCAGTCGTTGCCAGATTGGACACAAAAAACCACCCCTGTCCGCCCCACGGCCTGTGACTGACACTCCTTTCGTGGGGTGCTTCTAATAGACTCGTCGCCAAAACTCGCCGTGGAGCGGTTCCTCTGAGATCGCGCCAGACGACAAGACTCGAGTATCTGAAACAGAAAATCATCTCGCCTTGCCTCGAATATCTCCCACAGTAAGCACAAGCCGAGTGTCTTCCGACACGGTCACGAGGCAAAGCAGCTGGCCGCTCAGATTATATGAGTATCACGTCTACCATTAGCCATGATCAGTGACTACGAGGTCCTCCAACCCGACGTCCAACCCGATCGGGAGGTCGTCGTTCATCGGGACACCGAAATTGACTACCTGACCGGCGTCCTCGAACCGTTGACCCACGGTGTCGCGCCGGGCGGGGCTTTCCTCTCCGGGCCACCAGGTGTGGGGAAGACGCTCGTCACGCAACTCGCTGTCGACGACCTTGAGGAGGAAGCGGGTGTCGCGACCGCGTGGGTCAACTGTTTCTCGACACACTCGCGGCGGACCGTCCTGAAGCGTATCCTCGCGACGTTCGAGAATCGGACCACTCTCGAGTATCGATCGGTCGCAACCGACGATTTCGTGCCACAGATTCGAGCGGCGATCGATAAGCCGACGGTCCTGGTGCTGGACGAGGCAGACCAGCTCGATGATATGCAGGTCGTCCAAGAATTGTACGGCACCTCCGATCTGACGCTAATTCTCATTTCGAATGAGCCGTGGGCCGAATGTGGAGCAGAGAACCCACAACTCAACTCGCGGATGACTTCACTGCAAGAAATTTGCTTCGAGAGCTACACCGACGCCCAGCTCGTCTCGATTCTCGAGCAGCGGCGGCAGGTCGGCGTCAAACGTGGCGTCGTCAACGATGCGGTTCTCGAATATATCGCTCGCGAGTCCGACAGTGACGCCCGGCAGGCGATCGCCCTGCTGTACCACACTGTTCGCAACGCGCAACTGAATAACCGCGACGTGACCCCGACGCTGGTCGATCGATCGAAAGGCGATGCCCGCAGTCACGTCACCCGATCGCGGCTGTCCGCGCTCTCTCGAGAGCAACGACTGGCACTCGAGGTGCTAGCAGAGAGTGGGCCGGTGACAAGCGGAACGCTGTACGACGCCTATGAGGGCGCTAGTGACGATCCGGTCACCGATCGCGCACTGCGAGACTGGCTCTCGAAGTTCGAAAAATACGAACTCGTGACCAATACCGGGCCGGAGCACGTACCCAAGTACGAGGTCCGGGAAATCGTCCTCGAGGAACTGGGGATATCCGCTTAGCCGACTCGGGGGACACACGCCACTGATTCAACGATTGCAGCTGGATTTTATGTAAACTATACCTGATTATCCTCTTCGGCTGAGAGGGGGGGCATCATCTAAGTCACCAATAGTATTTCGAGCAGCAGCTGACTTCTTTCCCGCGGTTTTGCAAAACTCACAGAAACGAAGGACTCCCAAACGACAATGTCGGGGTTGTACTGTCGTCAGGCTATTTGGGAGTCCGTCTCTTCTCCCAAACGACAGAGCATCCGATCTCACAGGGGAATTATCAATATATGATATGTTCTTTTGTTGTACACAGCGTCTGACATACTTTCAATAGCGGCGGTTGGCAAATCCTGTGCAATGCGACTGCGCCCTCTGATAGGCCGTTCACCAGCGGTCTATCTCGATCCAGACGAGTACGAACAGTTCCTCGAGGTGGCAAAAGACCAGGATGAACGAGCCTACCTCGGCTTCCGCATTGCTGGTGAGTGTTCGCCCCGAGTCGGGCGGATCGTCGAAATCAAACGCGGGGACTTCGTCGAGCCGACTGACCCGGATGTCGAAATCATCCTGCTGAAACTGACGAACACGAAAGACACCAGCGGCGACACAGAGGACGGGAAAGCGCGGACGACGTGGGTCCCGCGCTCTCTGTACGAGGCCATCGAGCAGTACTGTGATCGAAATGATATTGGATCGGACGAGCCCCTTTTCGAGATCGGTGCTGAACGACTGCGGGGCCTCATCAAGGCTGCCGGGCAGGAGGCTGCCGACCAGTTCGGGATCGAGGCGTACAAACACATCACGCCACAGGATGGACGTCGCTACTACGCCACGACGATGTTGCGGCGGTACGACGTCAAACTCGAGATCGTAATGGACCTCGGCGGCTGGGAGAGTCGAAAGGCGATGAAACCCTATCTCGACGTCTACCAACCCCGAGAGATCCAGGACGAACTCGCACGCGCGGGGATCCTCGAGGTCGATGCGCCAGCCCCACCTCGGGAAACCGAGCTGCAGCGGCTCCACGAGGAAGTGCGCCGGCTGCGGAAGCTAGTCGAGGCCGACCGGAAGATCAGCAAGTACGACGTGAACTATCGGGAGGTCGCCGCACTCGATAAAGACGACTGGGGACAGTTCAAACACTGGCAGGAGCAGCTCGATGACAGTGATCAAAAACGAGTCACTGACTTTCTTGCGGACACGGGGCTTGGCGCGATCACAACGTGGGCCCGGCTTGGCATCACCCAACTTCGGGATGAGATCAGAGCTGTTCGATACTATGGGCCCCGTGCGCTCGAACAGGCACGAACGGAAGGCGATCCGGTGATCGCAAGCGCGCTGTTTGTACCCTGGCTACTCGCCTACGGGGGGTTGTTGAATCACCTGGATGCACTCACCATCGATCCGATTACGGGCAGCGTCTCGGTCGCGCCGGAGCTAGTATTTGTGCTGGTGGTGGGATCATGTTGGATCGCATACTGCAGTATCGGCGATCTCGAGGTGCCGACTGAATCGTCGCAGTAGTCGGTTACACAAAATCGAGGAGAAAGCTCACGACTTCAGTCGTGGGATGAATCCGACCACACACGACACAAACCATCCTCGATAGCCGACCGAGAGTTGATGTAGTGGTAGCATCTAATATAGATTGGCGTCTATCTAATCGTATGCCACGCGGGTACAGTCGAGAGCGAACGTCGGTACACAACCTCCACTACCACTTCGTGTGGTGCCCGAAGTACCGCAAGCCGGTACTCACAGACGAGGTTGCCGACCGCCTCGAACAACTCATCGAGGAGAAAGCCGACGAACTCAACCTCGACATCCTCCGACTGGCAATCCAGCCCGACCACGTACACCTTTTCATCACGGGCGACCCGAAACTCGCCCCGAACAAAATCGTCCAACAGGTCAAGGGCTACACCTCGCGGAACCTCCGTGATGAGTTCGACTTCGGCCTCCCCTCGCTATGGACGCGCTCGTACTTCGTCTCCTCAGCAGGCGAGGTGTCGAGTCAGACCATCGAGGAGTACATCGAAGCACAGACTGGACGATAACGATGCGCCGAGAAGTCACCACCACGGTACGGGTCAAACTCCACTCACTCACCGAGCGGAAAACCCGATTCGTCGAACGCGAATACTCCGCGTTCCAAGACGCCGTTCACGGTGACGACGACGCGAACCTCTACTCCGCCACCAAGCAACAGGCGGACAAAGTCCGGTCGAACAAGAACCCGCGAGAGGACACCGAACAGCCTGTCGTCCTCCGCAACGACTGCATCACCATCGAACACGACGAGGACACGGTTCTCTCGTCGTGGTGGTTCAAACTCCCCGTCTACAACCCCGAGAAAGAACGCGGAGATAGCATCTGGGTTCCCGTCCGCGTCCCCGAGAAGGATACGCACCTGCTCACCGACGAGTACATCCGCGACTCGGAACTCGTCCACCGGGACGGTGAGTGGTATATCCATCTCGTCTGCAAGCGGTCTGTGGCCGTCTCAGACGAGTACGACGATGTTCTTGCTGTTGACATGGGTGCGAAGTGGATAGCCGTCAGCACGTTCCTCTCTGACCGCGACACGCAGTTCCACGGCGCGGAAGTCCGTCGCGTCCGTGAACACTACAAGCAACTCCGCAAGAGCATCGGGAAGGCGAAGGTTCGCTCGGGAGCGCAGGTCATCGAACGCCTCGGTGACAAGGAATCCCGAACGGTCGAACACGAACTGCACCAAGTGGCGAACGAACTCGTCGCTCGCGCCCGCGAACGCAACGCCGTCATCGTGTTCGGTGATATGACCGGGTTGCGCTTCGACAACGACAAGGGACGGTACGTGAATGACAAGACCCACAAGATGCCGTATGCGAAGATGACGAACATCCTCACGTACAAAGCCCACCTCGACGGACGAGAGTGCGTTCCGGTCAAGGAGTACGACACGTCCGTGACGTGTTGGCGGTGTGGGTCACAGAACACATCGCGGGAAGTACAGGGGCGTGTTGAATGCCACGACTGTGGACTGGACGACAACGGCGACAAGAATGGCGCGACGAACATCGGCAAACGAGCCGTCGGTAAGAACATTCAGAGTCCGCTATCGACGGTGGGGGCTGTTGTGGCTCAGCCCGAAACGCAGGTCGTACCCAAAGGAACCAATGGTGAGATGGAACCTGCGAACTCCCCAGACAACGTGGGCCTAACCCTCCGTGAGGGAAGCCCACGACTGTAGTCGTGGGAGAAGTCACAGTCCAGAATTATTCTTCTCGGTGGGTTGGCCCTCCTCGGTGTTGGACTCGCTGTGGTTGGAACTGCAGTGGGTGTCTCCACCCCCCTCGCCGATTCTCAGCCGAATTCAACATTCGTTGTCTCAGAGGAGAACGTCACACTCGAGCACGGTGACGAACGGGCGGCCGTCGTCGAGGATATGAGTCATGTCAACCAGATCGAGATCGAACGCCAAGACGGCGGTACGTTCCACGTCAATACGACTACAGAGCAGCCTCTGACCGAAAGTGACCGCCGAGACGCACAGGCGATCGCTCGAAACAACGAGACCGTTCAACAAGCACTGGCGGATGTTGAGCAGTACAAGATGAGCGTCAACCCGATTCAAAAAATCTCAGCTGACGCGATGCAGACAACGACGATCTCCGGCCTCAACGAAACGTCGACGAATAACAGCACGGAGACAACAACCTTCTCCGTCTCGACTGAAGGGCAGAACAAGAGTGTGACTATCGACCGTGAACCCACCTACCTCGAGGATGAAGTGAGTGTCAGGGTATTAGATCCCAGTAGCGATGAGACGCACTACTCCATCACAGTGAATCTTGAAACAGAGACGGTCACGGGTATCACAGATTGGACTGACCTGTAAGCTACCCACCGCTTTAGCGGTGGGATTCAGCGTGGACTCCCGTTCTGGCCAATTTGGTTCGAGAGACCGGGGGTCTCTCGTCATCACGAGACGGCTTCGCGGTCTCGAACGACCTCGGCAAGAGAATGGCCTCCGTTCACGTTCACGTTCAACGTCCCGCTGTGTAAGCGCACGCTCATCGGAACCGCTACCCATCCAGTCGTCGAACGGTGGTCGAACCGATTAGCCCAGGACGTACCGGAGCCTGGGGAACCGCTCGAGGAGCGGTTGGCCACCGACGTTGATTCCTTCGATGTAGCGGTCGAGACCGGCGATGCGGCCCGCTGCGAAGGCGCCGAGCGCGAGGAACGCGACGGCGTAGATCAGCGTCGAGTCGAACAGCGCGAGCCACTGTCCCTCCCAGCCGCCGAGGTAGAACAGGACCATCTGTATGGCCCCGCCCAGGGCTGCCAGGCGGACGAACGCGCCGGCGAGCAGCGCGACGCCGATCAGCACCTGCGTTGCGGGCACGACGACGTTGATGACCTCCATCAGCGCGGGGTTGGCTGCCATCGCGGCGTAGAGACCGCTGACGGGACTTGCCGGGTCGACGCCGTGGACCAGAAAGCCGCTGGCGTCGAACGGCCAGTCCAGGACCTTCCCCAGGCCCGCAAACAGGATCATTCCGCCCATTACGAACCGCAGCGCTACGACGAACCACGCGCTCAGCGCGTGGGGTCGTCCTTCGAGTGTGATTCCTCCGTACCGGCTTTCGAGCTTATTTCGAGTGGTAGTGGACATGATCGGGTGACCTCTTGTATTTGAAGAGACGAGCTGAACGGAGATGATCGAATACCCTTTATTTGATGGGTTGCCGGAGAGTTCTATCGCCGACCATTTTCGGTGTCGAGACGGCGGTTTCCAGAGAGGGCGGATCGAGTATCACTGGGTTCGACCTCGAGCCAATTTTTCGGGTCCAAAATCTGGTGAATCTCTCAACCGCTGAATGACTTCAAAGACTATATTAGTGAAGGAGAATCGTCTTATAAACAACCAGTATGGGGGAAAGAATTGGGGACAACATACAGAAATGTTTGCATTGTGGCCGGATGTACAACGAATTCGTCAACAGCCGTTGTCCCAATTGTGGCTCGGCTGATGACTGATTCCGATTTTCTCTCAAAACGGCGTCAGTGCCAACACGTAGGCTGCTACCGCCGGAAGATCAAGTTGGGTAGCCGTCTCGAGTCACTGTTTTGTGTTCGGGATCGCGATCTCAACGACGTTCCCTCGAGGGTCGTTTGCTCCAAACGAGAGTTCACCACCGAGTGAATCGACCGACCACTTCATGAGCCAAAGTCCGATTCCGGAGCCGTGAAACGTACTGTGGATATCGGTATTATCCTGCAGTACCTCGATTTCGATGTCCGGTATCGAAGGCCCGTTATCAGCGATTCGAACCACTCCCTGATCGGTTTCGGTATCCTCGGTGACGGTCACCGCCACCTCCGGCGTCTCCTGATCGTTGTGGACGATTGCATTTTCGATCGCGTTATCGATCGCGTATTGCAGCCCAGAATCTGCAGTGACCCAGACATCCGACGCTCCCTCAACAGTAAACGTCACGGATGAGTGGGCTGACTGAAACTCCTGTACACGGTTTGTGACCATCCTGTGGAGATTAATCGCTTCACGTTCTGTCGCATCGGATTGGACGATCTGTTCGATCTGATCAAGTGAATCGCTCAACGCTCCGACCTCCGATGCAATATCCAAAATCGTCTCGATCTGGTCCTCGAGTTGCTCGCTTTCGACCGAGGTTTTGACCCGGTCGGCGTACCCGATGAGGATGTTCATGTCGTTGCGGAGGTTGTGCCGAAGTACCCGGTGGAGGAGTCGCAGCAGTTGTTCACGAACCTTATACTCAGTAACGTCGGAGACCTGGCCGAGAACGTACTTTTCTGAACTAATCGCTGTCTGGGTCAGTTGGATATCCACCCAGCGATACTCTCCGTTTGGCCGTTCGATCTGCAGTTCGAACGACTGCGGTTCGCCAGTTGCTGCTGACCGAACGTGCTGGTGGACCTCCTCCGATGTCATTTGCATTGATGGGGCAGTAAACGTCGCCATCGGCTGTTCGCGCAAGGCCGTAAGAGAGTATCCGAAGATTTCTTCAAACTGGTCATTCACATCGAGGATAGTGCCCGTTTCCGGGTCGTGGATCGAAATACCTGTCTCGAGACTATCGAGAAATGGGGGCAACATGTGGGTAGTCACGGTAATCTAGTATGTTGCCAATAGCCGTAGCTATCGGATAAAAATAGTGGGAGGCGACTTTATAACATAACATAACATAACATCAGTTATCGAACATCTTGTCGCTTTCTACAGAGAAAGCAAGGCGAGTGCCTCGGGGCTTGACCCCGAGGCGGTTCACGAACGTTCCAACCACCAGGCCAGAGGAGACATCCGCAACTGTGCTTAAAACTCCATAGTGGGATTCCACGCCGTTTACGGCATAGAAGCGGCCAATAAGCAATATGAACCGTCGCTCCGCGCTATCCATAATGGGGGCGATAGCTTGTATGGGTACTGCTGGTTGCCTTTTCTCAGAGAGACAGCAGAACCCACAGTTTACCCTTCGGAATATTCGGTCATATATAACAGACGAGGGGATGGCTCTCGTAGTTGGAGTCGTTGAAAAACAAGAAGGCAGACGAGGAGAGGTGACGGTGAGGGCAGAACTTCTGATTGACGAAGCGTATGATCACGTGAGTACGCAAACATTCGTTGTGCCTGCAGATCTTACTGAGCGCACCATTGCACTCCCATTCACCACAAGCTCTCCGTTTTACGGAGATCAGGAGTTCACTTCCCGGGCAAAGATCGTTCGCCACGGGGAACCAGATGGCCAGTGGGTAGCTGAACGCGAGTAGGGTCAGGGTCGGTTGCACCAGTTGTCGATTTTTGCCCGCCACTGTGGACTCCCCTCTCTGGTAGCCCTACCTCGTCTTAAAGAACTCAGAGGAGCCGGGATCAGTATTTTCAGAAGAGCATAGAGTTCAATCGGAACGAATTATATACGACGAGTTAGTATCACTCACCACTGATGGTATTTGGGGAGATTAGCCAATTAGGTCTCCTCGAAGTCGTTCTCTTCCTTATCCCCGGACTTGCCGGTATCAAAGTCTTGTTATGGATAACTAACCAGTCTGATCGATTCAATCAATTAGATACGATTGGCATCAGTTTTGGCCTCAGTCTCGTTTCGATGGGCATTCTGTATGTAGCGTTTAGCTATCAGCAGAAAGGGCGCGAGGGCTACCTTCCTACTGACTTTTTAGAGATTACCGATATAGTATGTGTTTAGCCCGGGCTGATTTCGGTACTCTCTCGTAGGAAGCGTTCAACGGACGCGATATGAACAGGCAGCAGACCTCGGATACGATTCTCAGGGATGGGCTCCGCACCGGAGCCCATCCCGTTACTTCTGCTGTCACTACTGGTTGGTGGAGTCTGTGAACGCAGACGATTTCACCAAAGAAGAGCTCCTTTCTCGGCTTCTCCAACTTGAGCAACGAGTCGAAGAACTCGAACGGGAGAACAAGCGAAAGGACAAGAAAATCGATCAGAAGGACGAGCGGATAGAAGAACTCGAAACACGCCTTCGCAAATACGAAAATCCGCATACACCGCCCAGTAAGCGACGGTCGGGGACTGACGAGTCCCCGACCTCGCAGGACGACGAAGACGAGAATGTTCGAACCGATGGCGGTACTCCCGGACGGAAGGACGGTCACGACCCTGAGTGGCGTGCAACAGCAGATCCCGACAAAGAGATCGATGTCACCTGTGACTGTTGTCCCGAGTGTGGCGAACACTTCGACGAGTCGGTGGGCGTCAGCCCCCGACTCGTCGAGGAGGTTCCCGATCCACAGCCACCAGAAATCACCCGGTACAACCGTCACTACTACCAGTGCAGCTCTTGTGGAACAGAAACCGTTGCTACACACCCCGACTGCCCCGATGAGGGGCAGTTCGGGGTGAACGTCATCTCTCAAGCAGCACTTTCTCGGTACGATCACCGCCTCCCCTACCGGAAAATCGCTGACCGGTTCGAGCAACTGCATGGATTAGAACTCTCGGGCGCGTCCGCGTGGCACGCGACCGAGCGCGCTGCGCGCGCCGGTCGCTGCGAATACGAACAGATTCGAAGACAGATTCAGCAAGCAGAGATCGTTCACGTTGACGAAACCGGTATCAAACGCGAGGGTGAGCAGGCGTGGATTTGGACGTTTCGGACGAGCGAGCACACGCTATACGCCGTAAGGGAGAGTCGTGGAAGTGATGTTCCCGCGGAAGTCCTCGGCGAGGACTTCCCGGGAACGGTCATCTGCGATGGGTGGACGGCGTATCCAGCGTTCAGCAGTAACCTTCAGCGGTGCTGGGCACATCTTCTCCGAGAAGCTGAAGACGCTGCTAGTGACCACGAGGAGGCAGAACCCGTTTACCGGTATCTCAAGCAGATGTTCGTCGGTCTCCAGTCGTGGCTGGAGACCGACCCGAGTCTTCGTGAGAGAGCACAGATGCACCGCTCATGCCAGAACGGGCTTAGATCGCTCGTGGGGCGGTCAGTAACCGACGAACCAGTGGCAACACTACTCGGGAAAATCGAAGGAGGGATCGACCACTGGCTCACCTTCGTCGGTGAGCCAGCGGTCTCCCCGACGAACAACGCAGCTGAGAACGCACTTCGTGAACCAGTCGTTCTCCGGAAAATCATCGGGACACTCCGTAACGATCGAGGTATGTTCGTTCACGAGACGATCTTGTCCCTGCTGGCGACATGGCGCCAGCAGGGACGCAATCCCTACGAAGAACTTCGCCGAGTCGTCAACAACAATGAGATGATATCACGGGCTCACACTGAACCGGCTGTTGAGACTTCGGGGTAAACACGTACCCGATATAGAATCATTTCTCAGTAGTGGCGAAATCCACGTTATTGGTGGTCTGTACCTTCTTGTAGTCACTATCTGTGTTTTACTTGGGATCGCTCTTGGCATCATCAGTCGACGTCGGAAATCACCACTATGGGCAGAAAACCGTATCTGGGAGAACTATTTCAATAAGGTCGAAGACGATGAATTCCAATTGCGTGTTGTAACATCTGATGGCACCAAGATCGAGGGTCGGATCGATAAGTACGGAGAGTCTGCCGGAAAACGAGATATCACATTACGGAAACCTCGCACTGTCTCTATTACCGAGGACGGGGAGGTTCAGACTATTGAAAAGTGGACTGGGGCAGTCTATATCCACAATCAAGATATCTCATACGTGAAAATTGATGAGTTGCCGGACGCTGAGGAGGTTCTTGACGACGAAGAAGACGGCAAAGATGGTGAAGAGATTCAATTTGATGAACAGGGCCCTTCGGAAGAAGATATCAAAAGTGACCGGAACGAAGTCGCGGCATTTGCCGTCGAAGAGTCTGGTGAAAACGGATTTCTGTCCCGACTCGGGGATAAGCTTCGTCCATTTAGTACATCCTCATCAGAGGGGCAAACCGATGGCCGATCAACAGAAACAGAGACTGACGGTCACGCTCACCAAGGCTCTCGGTCGGATGATTCGAGTGAGGGTGATACGACGCGAGAGGAGAAGTCGACTCAACCGCGGAATTAAATATTTAGCTTGCTGTTCTTGGCCATTCTGGGGTATTTTTCGTAGACTGTCTCGAGGAGATTCCACAGATTCTGATCGTTGTAATCGTCTTTGATGTTCGAAAGTTGCTGCTCGTCGAACTCAAGTTGGCCTTCGTCGCGTGCCCGCTGTAGAGCGCGTTTGCCTTTGCTCGTTAGCTTGTATCGTTGCGTATCGTTCCCGAACGGCGACTTCGTCGTATCCCTCTCGACGAGTCCTTCTTCGACGAGCCAGTCGAGATCGTCGTATAACCGCTTCGAAAACGGACCGTATTTGTCCGGTCGGAATTGGTAAATGTCCTCCTCTTCGTGTATTTCGCGGTCGAAGAGGAAGACGAGTTTCTGGAATCGCGTGATTCCTTCTACCGGCTCCTCATCATTGGCTTCCAATAGCGCCAGTGGGAGGAGCGTCGGGTTCATGCTTCTATCTTTCCTCCACGCATATACGGCTCTTATGGAAAAGACACTTCGTTTGTGTGTAATAAAATGTACTGATATCTTGGAATAATTGTCGACAAGATCGTGGGCAGTCTGTGTCCGACATCCTCACTAAGTGATCACCTGCAGGACTAGATGAGATTGCCCTCGTCGTCCCAGGAACACGGTGTGGACGGGTGGCCGGGACGCCCGATGGCGCCGTACAGCGTTTCGTCGTATTCGGGTCCGTTGTCGGTGATCGCGTATCGATTTCGTCGCGGCGGGTAGCCCATCGTGAACCAGACGTCGACGCGTTCTGGCTCGCCGTTATCGGGATCAAACGTCGCCTCGTAGCGGCCGTATTCGTTCGTCACTGGGAGCTGGACGATCCGGTCCCGATCGGCTTCCGTGTAGTGGTCTGGGGTCTCCTCGCGCGGATAGGATTCGATCGTCAGTCGCTCCTCGAGCAGACGCTCATCAGCCGGATCGTCGATTGCAATGACGCCAGTCCACAGGTCAGTAGTAACGTTTCGAACAAGGAGTTCCGCCGGAGTGTCGCTTGTGAATGCTGTTTCCTCGAACGAAAGCGTTCGCGTCCGTCCCAGCCCCGCCCACGAGGTAGACGACTCGACGCGAGCCTCGTAGTAGGTGCCGTCCTTCCGGAGCGCGTCCACGGATCGGCCCGCGACCCGCTCGTACCGTAGTTCGTCTTCTACGAGGAAACTCGTGGTCTCATATGCGCCCTCCTCGAGCGCTGTATCGACCTCAGCTTTCACCGGGTCAGGGAGCCGGTCGTAGACGAGAACATTCTCGTGACACGGTTCATACGAGTCGCCCATATTTGCGAGACAGCCGGCAGCCCCCGCCAGAGTGGCCGTCGTCGCGGCGAGCAGCGCCCGTCGATTCATACGGAGGCCTGAGAGGCGAGCGATAAGTGTCTTCGGATGCTACTAGTCGGAACTGCCGTTGTAAGCTATCTCGCGGTGTACTCGAGTCAGCGGGCGACTTCACGACGACCTCTGGAGTTCGTCTTCGGCGTCTTGGACGGAGTTTTATCCTCTGTACTTACCGCAAAGGGGGGCTAATCCCATTCTGTTCTAAGGTTTCGGCAGAGCCGCTAGTTTGGATCGTAGGGGTTCGTCGCTGTGTCAAGTCGATAGACGTCCTCGACTGCGTCGAAGTCATCGTCGAATGCATACAGGTATCCAAGCCCCTCGGTTTGCATGTATGCGATAATACAGGCATCGACGAAGGAGAGAGGTTCGTGTTGACGGAAGTGGGCCTTCCCTGTTGCGAAGGCGTCGCTAGTGAGTGAATCGATATGGAAGCGGGCGTTTTCTTCGATTCGATCGAGGAGATCAACAGCTGCGCCTGGACCGGCATGGGTCGTGAGGCCATTGAGCGTCTCGGCGAGTACGTAGTCGACGACGACTGCTTCTGGAAGTGTTCCATCGTCGATGCCGTGGAGCACCGGGAGTGCGGCGTCATGTGAACTGTCTCGCTTGTACGTGGCTGCAAACAGGACCGACGTATCGATGAGTGCGCGGGGCATTTACTCGACGTCGATGCCCCAGGCGTCATGGTCTCTTGTTACATCGGTCGTCTCCTCACCGGCGTAGCCGTCGAAATCGGAGAACGTACCTGTTTCCTGTTGAATAACCTGAACTCGAATGCTTCCATCCTCCTCGAGGTGCCAGCGGAGGTGGTCGCCGTCGTCGATATCGAGTTCACGTCGAATGCGGGCAGGGATGTTTGCTTGATTCCCTGAGACCTTGCTTTCGGCGTCGATTCGGTCGCTGCTCATATCCCCTGATAGGTGACCAGCCCGGAAAAGTCTAGTGTGCAGCCACACTGCTCAGTGAACCGCCACGGGCACGGTGGCCCGTGGCTTCCCGTGGATTAGTCAGATACTCCCGCGACACCATCGGTCTGATAGCCTCGAACGGCGTCGTGGGTCACGGTCGGGGCGTTCACGGCCCCCGATGCCTGCCGTCGCACCTTCCGAACAACGGGAAGGCTGTTGAGAGCAGTCTGTTTTTGGTCGCTCGGGTCGCGGTCCTCGAGGATGCCTGCAAGTCGTTCCGGGAGGTCGTCGCGGTAGAGCAGGTACCTGCCCCAGTCACTCTGAGGATCGTCGACGTCGGCTTGATCGGCGAGCATTTCGTCCCGGTTGTCGATCGCTGGCGTGGTCGGCACGTAACAGAACTCACAGCCGTGACGACAGTCCGTCGCGACGGTGACGACGTGGTCTCAGATATTGAGGTGGTGGTCTTACTCGTTAGTCTGTCGAGGATCCATGTCCACAGGAGTCCTTTGTGCTCAGTGGCAGTCCCGGTCGTCGCATCCGATCGCCCTGTCAATGACCCTGGAAACGAGCTGGGAGCCCTTTCCGCTTTTTTGTCCCTTTTCTTTGGCCTTCTCGCGGCTCTCAGCACTCATACCGTTCTATACGAGGTATAATCCGAATAGTACTGCGCCAGCGTGGATGGCCACTAATCGGCGTGATCACTATTCATGGGCCTGTATAGCCGAGAACGAGATAGTGAAATTAGTCCTGAAGACGAGTGACGGTCCCAACGACAGGCTGGATCAGCGCTGCTCAGCACTGATCGCGGCCTCGGTCGCCGTCGCCAGCGCCTCGTAGTAGGGCTCGTGTGTCTCCACCCTGACAGCCTCGAGGAACTCCCCGGTCCACTGGCGGAGGTGTTCGTCGAGGAACTGTTCGCAGGCGTCGACCTCCCCGCGCTCGAGCAGGTGCGCGGCGAACTCGAGTTCGGTCGCGATGTGGTCGGGCAGGTCGGGCCAGTCCGGCTCGAGGCCCAGATCGTAGGCGCGATACCACTCGACGGCCGCGCGGGTCGTCGGCCCCAGCACGTCGCCGTCGTCGCGATAGACGCTCTCGTAGGGCGGACACGGTGGGTCACCGGGACCGACGAACAGCCGTGCGTGTTCCGTCCGAAGGCCCGTAACGTCCGTAGTTGCGGTCGAGGAGTCGACCTCCTCGAGCAGTTCGGTCGTCACCGCGTCGACCACGTCAGCGGTCGGTTGCCGCCAGCAGCGGGCCAGCATCGCGTAGCCGGTGGCCAGTTCCGCGGCCGCGGGTTCCGTTTCCGCCCGTTCGGAACGCACGCCACTCATCGGCGATCACCGTCCGTTCCGTCGGCGACGTAGCCGCCGTCCGCGACGGCCGCGTCTGGCGGTGTTTCCGCGTCGGGGTCGCTCGCCTCGTCTCGCGCGGCGGGCATGGGCTTGCGGCCGCCGGGCTGGACGGGCAGGAACCGCAGGCCGAGCGTGACGATCAGCGCACCGACAGCGACGATGCCGAGCGTCACCAGCAACTCGATCAGCGTCGGCGTGTAGCTGCCGACCGTCGCCCAGACGTCGGAGCCGATGCCCGTGTAGTCAGTACCGGTCGTAACACCGGGGGAGGCGTCGATGTTCAGGTCACGGTAGCCCGTGAAGATCAGGTACACCCCCTCGAAGAGGATGCCCACGATCGCCGCGACGCTGGCCGCGAAGACGACGCCCACCTTCCGCCGCCAGGACGGCACCGCAAGCAGGGCGATCGGCACCGCGCCGCCGACGACCGTCCACAGCCAGAAGTGGACCGTGTCGCCGACCAAAAAGGCGCTCGTGATCGACCAGAACTCGAAGTTCGCGGCCCACGCGTGGGGCAGCCGCTCGGCAGCCACCAGGTAGACGACGTGGACTGCGACGAAGATGCCGAGCACCTTCCCGAGTTCCGGCACCAGTTCGCGAGGCATCCGGAACCGCGTGACTCGGTCGACGACGATCGCCGTCACCAGCAACAGCGCCAGTCCAGACACCAGCGCCTTCATGATGAACATCGGCGCGACCAGCGGGTTGAACCAGTCGCCGCGGCCGATCTGGGTCGCGAAGATCCAGCCCGTCACCGAGTGCAACGCGATCGCCAGCGGCATCGCGACGGCGGCCGCCCAGAAGGCGAGCTTTCGGTCGCGCTCGCGGCCTGCGGGAGTATCCTCGACGCCGAACGCCAGTTGCGACCCCATCTTCGCGAGGTCGCGCCGGGTCAACAGCCAGAGGTAGCCCACGTTGAACAGCCCATAGAGGAGCACGATCCCGAAGTCCCAGACCATCGGTGACCGGAAGTCCGGCGAGGTCAGGAACCCGGTGACGCGACTCGGCTTGCCCAGGTCCGGCAGGATCAACAGCCCGGCGACGACGATACAGCCCAGGCTCACCAACACGCCCAGCGCCGCCAGACTGTCGTAGCGCTTCGAGTGGAAGAACTTCGGCGCACTCGAGATGATCAGGCCGCCGGCCGAGAGGCCGATGAAGAAGACGAACAGCATGATGTATAGCCCCCAGGAGAAGACGTTGTCCATGCCGGTGACGGCGAGTCCGCGGCTAAGCTGGTAGCCCCAAGCGGCGAGGCCCGCGACGATGACGATCCCCAGCAGAGCGAGCCACGCTTTCCCTCGGGTGCCGAACTGCGGGACGACGACACCGGAATCCCGTTGGGTGCTCATTCGCTCTCACCTCCGTCGGTTGCGACACCGTCAGGGTTGCCGACTTCCTTCTTCTCGGTCCCCTCGAGTTCGTTTCCGTGTCGCTTCCGACCGGGGGTCATGTCGCCACGAACGTAGTAGGTGTTGGGGTCGGTCTCTAGCTCCTCGAGGAGTTGATCCGTTTCGTACTTGTTGATGTACCGCGAGACGGTGCTTTCCTCGTCGTCGAGGTCGCCGAAGATCCGGGCGTCGGCTGGGCAAGCGACGGTACAGGCTGGATCGAGGTCCTCCTCGACCCGGTGGCTACAGAACGTACACTTCTCGACGACGCCCTGTTCGCGCTGCTCGACGTTGCCCGTGCCCTCGGCAGGGAGCGTCTCCGGCTCGTCGTAGTTGAACACCCGCGCGTTGTACGGACAGGCGCTCATGCAGTAGCGACAGCCCATGCACTTGTCGTAGTCGATCGCGACGATGCCGTCGTCGCGCTTGTAGGTCGCGTTGACCGGGCACACCTTTACGCAGGGTGCGTTCTCACAGTGCTGGCACGCCATCGGCAGGTGGTTCATCGAGAGTGTTCCGTCCCGGCCGTCTTCGGGGTACTTGCCCTCCGGCGTATCCATCGAATCCCCGCCCTCGGTGAGGATCCGGTTCCACTGCTGGTCAAGCGAGACGTTGTTCTCCTGGCTACAGCTCACGGCACAGGCGTGACAGCCGATACACCGCTCCAGATCGATTACCATTCCGTAGTTCGTCATTGTGCATCACCTTCGCTGGGGTAGTCGCCGAGCCAGTCGGCTGACTCGGGATCGGTGTACATGCTCGTGTCCACGTCGGGCGCGGGTTCGATCTCCGCACGGACGTCGTAGAACGCAAACGTCGGCGCGAGATCGTTGACTTCCATGTGGGTGAGGTCCTGCAAGCTTCCCTCGACGAAGTCCTCGGCCCACCAGCCCTGATCGATGTTGATCAGGCCCGGCTGCATGCCCTCGTTGTACTCGGCGCGCACGACGACCTCGCCGCGATCGTTGTAGACGCGGACGTAGTCGCCCTCGTCGATCCCGCGTTCCCGGGCATCGGACGGGTGGACGTCGAGGGTCGGCTCGGGGTTCATCTTCCGGACCATCGCGTTGTCGGCCCACTGGGAGTGAATCCGCCACTTCGAGTGCTTCTGCATGAACATCAGCGGATACTCGTCGGCGAGTTCGTGGTCGTCGGTGGTCCGGTCCTCGATCGGACGTGGGAGATCGAGGACCGTTCCCTCGTCTTCGACGGGCTGGTCCTCGTCGTAGATCTCGATGCGGCCGGTGTCCGTCGGGAACGGATCCTGGTACTTGATGACGTCCACGTCGATTCTGACGTTCCCCTTCTCGCGCAGTTCGTCGAAATCGAACCGGTCGTCGTTCGACGCGATCTCCTCCAGTTCGGCGCGCTTATCGTTCAGGAACAGGTCGTCGTATCCCAGCTTTTCCCCGAGGTCGTTGATGATGTAGTAGTCGTCACGGGCATCCCACAGCGGATCGTGGGCCTTGGTCCGATACGAGATGTGCGGATGCGACCCCCAGGCGTCGGTGATGTCCTCTCGCTCGAACCAGTGGGCCGCTGGCAGGAGAATGTCCGCGTGCTGGACCGTCGGGGTCCGGTGGATGTCGGCCATCGCGAACATGTCGACGTTCTCGAGCAGGTCCATCCAGCGCTGGCGATCCGGGAACTGGTTGACCAGCATGTTCGACTCCATCCCGTAGATCGCCTTGATCGGGTACGGCTCCCCGTTCTCGAGCGCGTCCGGAACCTCGTGCATCCGCAAGGATTGAGCGCCTTCGGCACCCTCGGGGCTCCCGTAGTCCCCGCTCGAGAGCGAAGCGCCCAACGGGTGCTGGGCGTGAATAGTGCCGGATTTCCCGTAGTCGCCGGTCAGCGCGAGCAGGATCGCGTACGTCTGCCCGAACACGTGACCGTACTTGTACCGGCCAAGCGCGTAGCTCGAGGCGATTCCGCCGGGACCTCGAGTTGCTAACCACCGAGCGGCGGTTCGAATGTCCTCCGCATCGAGTTCCGCGACGTCGGCGACGGCTTCGGGTGAATACTCCTGGACGTGGTCCTCGAGCAGCGTCAGCCCCGTCGTCGCTTCGATGCCGTCGACCTCGTACTGGCCGAACAGTTCGACGTCGGCGTAGGTATCGGGCTCGAGCGGAACCGGCTCGCCGGTTTCGGAGTGGACGCCGACGACGCGATCGTCGTCGCTACCGTCGATATCGCCCATCCGGAGCAGTTCCCCGGTATCGTCCCGGACGAGCGCGCCGGCGGTCGTTCGCTCCCGGAGGAACTCCGCGTCGTAGATCCCCTCGGTGAGCACCTCGTTGATCATTGCGAGCGCGAGGTGCGTGTCCTTCCCGGGCTTGATCGGCAGCCAGAGGTCGGCTTTCGCGGCCGTCGTCGTGTAGACGGGATCCACGACGACGAGTTTGGCCCCGCTTTCCATCGCATCCAGAACCTTCGAAGCGTCGTTCTGGAACTGGCTCGCCAGCAGGTCGGAGCCCCAGACGATGATCGTGTTCGCATTGACCCAGTCCTCGGACTCGTTCGTCGGGGGCAGGAAGTACCCGTACCCGGTAACGCGGTTGAATCCGATACCGACGTTGGAGTCGATCGACCACCCCTGCTGGGTGCCGCCGAACATCGACGCAAGTCGGCCGAAGATCGTCGTCCCCATTCCGTTATCGCCGGACCCCGTGTGGAAGAAAACGCTCTCGGGGCCGTATTCCTCACGAACCCGGAGCATCTCCTCCGCGACGTAGTCGAGTGCCTCGTCCCAGGACACCTGTTCGAACTCGGCACCCTCGCCCCGACCCTCGGGGTTCGGATCGCCTGGCGACCAGTCGCTACGCACCATCGGGTACTTCAGCCGTTTCGGGCTGTAGACCCGCTGGACGTGGGACTGACCCAGAAGACATCCACGCCGGTACTGCTCGTCGTCGGTCATCTGGGGTTCGACGAACTTGATCTGACCATCCCTGACGTGGACGTTGAGCGGGCACTTCCCGCGACAGTTCGGTGCACACGCCGTATTGAGGACCTGCGTTTCGTCGAACAACCCGTCGACGGATCCGCTCGTTGCGTCTCGAGTGAGCGAGTCGAGCGTTTGCTTGCCGCCGATCCCCAGCACCCCGGCGGCTGCTCCAGCCGAGAGCAATACGGACCGTCTGCTCACTCCTGATTCAGTCCGCTCTTCCTGCTTACTCATCGTCGTCACCCCCCTCGAGCGGCCGGTCGTCGACGCCGAACTCCTCGAGGACGGCGTCGTGATATTTCTCGTGGAACTCCGCTTCCGACATGCGACCCGCGCTGACCCGCACGGCGTCCCTGCTCATCTCCTTGCCGAGGTCCGTATCGTACGGACTCTCCTCGAGGAGGTCATCGGCCGTCTCCTCCCAGACCGCGGGATCGACGCCGGCGGCGTCCTCTTCGATCGGTTGCTCGTCGTCTGATGTTCCCATCGTCGGCTCACCGTTCGTGGATAGCGGTCCTCGGCCGGAACCCCCGGCGGCAAACAGTTCACACTTTTATATGAGGGTCGGTATCGGAACTGGATATCAGAGTTGGTTGTAATCACAGCTAGTGGCGGTCCAAGCCTGAACTGATGGGTCGAATCCGCTCGTGTGGGCCGGTTCGACCCATCAGTCGACGGTTGGAACGGTACTAGATTCGGGAACGACCGAAAGGACTAGTAGGCCCGACTACAATTTTGTTCCTATGGCCACCAGTTCGAATACTCCAAGCAACACGATCAGAGAGTCAGATACACGTGATATTCCCGAAAGTCGATCCTACGATGAGGAAGCGATTAAAGAATTAGACCAAGCGCTCGAGGAGGCCCTCGAAGCTGCCGAAAATGCAGATCACGAGTACTTGACTCACCTATTGGAATGCGAACTCTCGTCACTCTATTACGAACAAAAACTCGGAGTCTAATACGTCGATCAGTCGCCAATCTTTTTGTGTATTCACTAACAAGTAGCTTTCATGACGGGTTTGGATCCAGAGAAGCTCGAGACCGTGAAAGAACTACTTCTGGAACACCGCGGCCGAGACAATCCAATCTCCTCCAGAGAGATCAATGAGGTAATCGAAGTCGATAGTGTCGGCTCGTTTCCGAAAACGCGAAAATATGTCCGTCAGGTACTCTACGAAGAGGAGATTCCAGTTGCTTCCGGCAGCAACGGGTACTACGTGATCGAGGATCAAGACGAACTCGAAGAGGAAATCAGTAGCATTGACCGCCGAATCGGGATATTGCTGAACGGCGTGTTGCCGTTCGTCGAGCTGCGATCAACTGGAGTGACGAAATAGAAGGAATCAACGTCGACGATATCTAGCCTATATGTTTGAGACAACCGATATCGAGAAAAGATTACTCGACAGACTCCCCCATCGTATATCCCGAGCAAATTGGATCGAAGAAATGCGACCCGAGGTCAGAGCCCTGACTAGTGGGTCGCTAGTTGGCGTCGAAAACGCGGAAGGTGCGTTCATAGATGGGCACTACTTTGCATCGTTCTTGGCGGCAACAGCCACTATTGAGCAAATCCTTCGCGAGCAACTCCCGGACAGTTCCGACTACTATTACTTCTCTACAATCGTTACTGAAGCAGAGGAACAGGACCTTCTCGGCTCGGAGGCTGCTGCTCGGTTTTCAGATCTCCACGAGCTTCGAAACGCCCACGTCCACTATCGCGGTGAGAAAGGGCCGAGTGACCCCGCAGAGAGTATGCTCGAGCGCTCGACGGGAGCTAACGAACGCCCCAAGCGGATTGTGAAGGAGGATGCAGAACTTGCCCTCCAGTGCCTCTACGAAGTTCTAGAGATCGCCAAAAAGGACATTCCTGATGGAGCACTGCCTGGTGAGAAGTGACGGCTGGTACCCACAGAGAAGGTCTGTGTGGGGATTGGGGAGGTTATCCGGCGCTGTACTCGAGTCCAGCGGGCGGCTTCACGACGATCTCGGTTTGGGGTTCGTCTTCGGCCTCCTGGATCACGTGCTCGACGGACTCCTTGTTCGCGGGGAGATCGCGCTCGCGTTCGGCGACCATGAATACGAACGAGCGGCGGAGGTACGGCACCTTCTTTCGGTACTTGCGCAGTTGGGAGAGCAAGCGTTCGCGGCTGTTGTAGTTGCCCGCGAGTTTGACCTCGGTGAGGTAGTTGCGATCGTCGTGGGCGTGGCTGACGAGCAGGTCGATACTACTGCGGCCGAACGTGGCTTCTTGCGTGATCTCGTACGGGAGGTCCGCGAGTTCGTACTGGAGCGCCTGGTAGCATTCTGAGCTGATCCAGCGTTCCCTGACGGCGCGGCCGTCCCTGTAGCCGGCACAGGGAGAGATCGTGAGGTCTTCTAAAGTGTGGCGAATGCAGGTCGTCGCTCGTTCGGGCCCGTTGGATTCGAACTCGTCGCGGAGGAACTCGACGAGGTCCTCGTAGGTGAGCTCGCCGTCATCGATCGAGCGTTTCAGTGAGTTGCGGAGGCGGTCGACGAAGGCGGTTTTGTTGCCGTCGTACTCGGTGACCTGTGGGCAGTGGGTGCGGCGCAGAGAGCGGAGTTCGGCGACCGTCAGTGTCCGGAGGATCTGTTTGAGTGGGCCCGCTCGAGGCATCTTGGTTGTGGGTGGTTGTGGTTGGAAAAAGTAGGTGTCGGAATGGGGTGGGCAGGACTGTCTTGAGATGGGTCGAAGTATATTTTCAGAAGAAAAACAGAGAAATGGCTCTGGTCTATTCTTCAATTCCAGAAAGCCTGACTAAACTGAGGGTCGACATAGTGATCTCAATCCGGCGATCGGTTTCAATCCCACAAGGGTTCGTCTGAAACCGCGTTCACGCCCTGAAGGTCCCGAATCGGGTCTTCGCTTCAATCCCACAAGGGTTCGTCTGAAACCGAGCAACTGCAACTCGAGTACCGCGACGCCGAGCTTCAATCCCACAAGGGTTCGTCTGAAACTCTGGTCGTCTTGGCTAATCGGAACGTCGCCCTTCTTGGCTTCAATCCCACAAGGGTTCGTCTGAAACAATTACTCACGAAAACGAGGTTCCAGGGGGCCGAGCTTCAATCCCACAAGGGTTCGTCTGAAACGCGGAGGTTCCGCTGGAGTGGACGTCGATCGAGGTACTTCAATCCCACAAGGGTTCGTCTGAAACAGGTCTCGGGGAGTTCCTCGAGCGGGGCCTCGTCAGGGCTTCAATCCCACAAGGGTTCGTCTGAAACGATCAGGATCCAGCCGCCGTCGCTTCGCGGCTCGCTTCAATCCCACAAGGGTTCGTCTGAAACCCTGCTCGGGGGCTCCGGAGTCGTAGAGGTAAAGGTCGCTTCAATCCCACAAGGGTTCGTCTGAAACGCCGTTCTCCATCCGCCGTGTACGGCGTACTCGAGCTTCAATCCCACAAGGGTTCGTCTGAAACGCGCGCTGTTGGTCGCCCAGTACATCGGCGTCGAACTGCTTCAATCCCACAAGGGTTCGTCTGAAACTGCTCCGACTCTCCCGGCCCGTCGCCGTCGTCGACGCTTCAATCCCACAAGGGTTCGTCTGAAACGAGCACGCCCCGACGGGTGCCGGGGGACTTGCGCGCTTCAATCCCACAAGGGTTCGTCTGAAACGCAGGCGTCGAGGGTGGCGAGGCCGTGCGCGGGCTCGCTTCAATCCCACAAGGGTTCGTCTGAAACACGCGGATCTATCTGCGAGTGTTCATCGTCGTCGATGCTTCAATCCCACAAGGGTTCGTCTGAAACAAAACGTTCAATCCGACTTACCCCGGCGGAGACGTGCTTCAATCCCACAAGGGTTCGTCTGAAACCGCCCCTGGTGTCGACCGCGCAGTGGGAGAGAACGCTTCAATCCCACAAGGGTTCGTCTGAAACAACGACAATCTGGCGCATCCAGTACGCTACTTCCGAGCTTCAATCCCACAAGGGTTCGTCTGAAACGTTCATGGAGTCGAACGCGCACTACGACCGGCGTGCGCTTCAATCCCACAAGGGTTCGTCTGAAACGCACGGCCAACTGAGCGCACGCATCGTCGAAGAGGGGCTTCAATCCCACAAGGGTTCGTCTGAAACCCGCCCCCGAAATCAGGACGTGCGCGCCGTCTTCGAGGCTTCAATCCCACAAGGGTTCGTCTGAAACACAGGCACATGAGCACGAGACAAGGATCGGCGTCGCTTCAATCCCACAAGGGTTCGTCTGAAACAGGCCGTCGCCGTCATCCATCCGACGCACAACGAGCTTCAATCCCACAAGGGTTCGTCTGAAACTCCCGACGACGAGGAGGTGACCGCCTAATGGCGAGCTTCAATCCCACAAGGGTTCGTCTGAAACCCACCGACATTCTGGTGGACGAGCGAATAATACGGGCGATTTCACAAAGTCATTTCCATCGACCCTCAATTCCCCTTCTACCCCCAGGGGGTCGATGGAATTTGCATGTACTACAAGCTAATTTCCATCAGGTGAACCGACTGCCTGGTTCTTGACTCGCACCGAACGTGGTAAAATCAAAAGCAGCAGGGCTCGTTGACTCAAAAACAACCACTGAATCTTCCGGTACTAGTTTCTCTTCAATTTCATTTTTCATTGATGTGACCTGTCCTTCCGTAAGTTCTCCAAAGAATACCGACTGCTGAACATGCTCCAACCTTCGCCGCAATAATTTTCGAAAGATATGAGTTCGGTCGCTAGAGACATCATAGACAACTATTACGTGCATTTCACCACCACCGTTCAGTTGCGTGGTAAGGTTCATCCGTTAATACATGCTTTTTCAGACTGTAAACATCAGTCTGGACCAGCGTTTTGAAACTTACCTTTCTATTCAAACGAGGGTGATCAATAGTCTTATCAAGAGTTTCCTCAAACTCTTCAAGGACGGTCATTCGTCCCTTTTCATCTAACAGACAGCCCTCGAGTTCTTCTTCAAAGTCATCAATAGACAATTGTTTTCGATTGACTAACCGGAATAGTAGCCGATCAGCTAGAATCGGCTTGAATATGTCTGCAATGTCGAGGGAGAGTGTGAATCGGCGTTCTCCAGGTTCATGAACAAAACCCACCGTCGGATCGAGCGCTGTCTTCCGAATGGCCGAAACACTGGTAGTATATACCATTCCATTCAGGAACGATATTACTGCATTTGCTTCATTTGTAGGAGGATTATATTTTCGCTGAGTTAGCGTAAATGGGCTACGAAGAATCCGGTCAAAACATCCGTAGTAGGTCTTTCGGGCACGTCCTTCGACCGAACGAAGTTCGTTAATATCTGTTGTCCCAGCAGCAGAATTTTTCAATTCCTCGAGATCCTCAAGTTCAGTTGAGAAATTGCCTTGTCGGTCATTGTAATATCGGAGATTCGCTCGCATATTGTGGATACTAGCTTCGATAATGGTCTGACCGATCTGAAGTCGCCGGTCTAGATTATCATATGCTCGAACTTGTTCAACGACGGTATTCCCCGACACCTGTCCTCGTTTCGGGAGGTAGGAACCACGATAGTAGTCTTTCCATCCAAATATGTGTAGAGGTACGTTGTGCTCATTCAACAGACCAAGTGCACGCGTATTGAAATCGATCTGTCCGTGCAAATACAATGTATCAATGGATTCAATGGGGAGGTATTCTGTCTCCCCGTCTAATGTATCGATCCGTAGTGTCCCTTCATTCCGCGATAACTCTCCATCAGCGAAAATATGGTGATTTGGTTTTGTCATAGTCACATCCAACAAATATCTTGGTACAGACAAGAGTCGCAGTATGCTTTCTTCTCCAATTCTGGGGGAGTATCCAGATCCACTACCTTCAGAATTCCAGTGATAGTCGATTCAACCTTTTCTATGGTTGAAGAGTTGAGTGTGATCGTTTCTCGTTTCCGTTCTGTGGGATATGCTAAGATACCATCTTTTTCGATGCCATATATTTCCTGTAAAAACCATAGATAAAATAATAACTGCATGCGGGCTGGTTCTTCTAATCTTGAGGATGCTTTGACTTCCATTATATCTCCTGAGCCGAGGACATCTAATTGAATCCGATTGTTGATCATAAAGGAATGGCGTTCATTTTGGTAACTAGTTTCGTCTATATGTGTTCCACGTTGGATGTTGGTAGTTTCACGGTCAATATCGATTCCTCGAGACATAAACCAGAGTTCGCGTTTACAAACATGGTAATACTGGACCATCAAGCCCGTAATCCTGACTTCTGGTTCCCTCTCAGGTTGTCGTTCATCCCTAGCGTATTTTTCAGCTAATTCACTTGTCATGAGAAGATAAAATGACAATTTGAGTTCAAGGCCATCAATTATTACCTGATATGATATTCACTTTCTAATACTTATTACTTGCTCTACCCACAGAGGAAATTGAGTATATTAAAGCGTAAATCGATTTGATACCGATTCAGTTGCTTGCTCCAATCCTCCTGCAGCGAAGCCATACTCGAGATCGCCATCTCCAGAGTATCGGAAGACCTGAACACCATCACTATCGCGCTCTTGATGGTCGATTCTAGAGAGTCGTGGTGATTCTTCGATAATGGATTTTGGAAGAGAGACCCGAAGAGCAGACGCGTTTTGAAGTCGAGCATAGCCATCAGGATCACCATTCATGAGAAGATTAGACATCTGCTCAATTTCTGCTCTTTCAGCATCTGTGAGTGCGACTAAGACGTCTAACGTTTGGGCCCCACTGATCAAGGATTGGCGACCGAGCCAACGAGCTTTAGCCGTATCAATGGCGTCTCGGAGTTCACCGCTCCAGAGCGATCTGCTGTCAAGCGCGTCAAAATATGCAGTTACGGCGTCTCGAGACAGCGTCACGTCAGCCACATCATCGGGATTCGGAATTTCGCTGAGCACCCTAGAGATAATCCTGAGATGATCTGGGACGCCAGCATCGGTTGCCCCCCGTTCGTAGACGTAATAGGCGGGCGGTTTCTTCGAAGGATCGTGTGGCGTTTCCTCGTCTGGATCAGCCAACATCCAGACGATTACTCGACCGCCGTTCTGTCCCCATTCATACGACCGATTACATCGGCCCGCAGCCTGAACGATACTATCTAATGGAGCGAGATCTCGAAAGACGGTCTCGAAACTGAGATCAACACCTGCTTCGATAGCCTGGGTTGATACGAGGATGAACGGCGTCTCACCGGTCGAAAAGCGGTCGGCGAGTTCGATCAGGATCCGTCTGTCGAACGGCCGATACCGAGAATTCAACGTGAGCAGGTATGCCGTAGGGTCGTTAGTTGATTCCTGTGTTTGATTTGGGGTAGCCAGATCGTCTCTCGGGGAAATTCCACTATCGAGACTGAGGCGTCCCACCACCTCATTGACGACTTGCTTCGGTGTGAGGTCTGGATTGATCGCATTCACGCCAGTCTCTTCTAGTACGGACTCAATTTCGCTGCCCAAGTGGGCGACACCAGGACGATTTTGAAGCTCATCTGTGAGTTCTCTCGAGCTGCTAATCGTGTTGCACACTGCTAGGGTCGATCCACCGGCGCCAGTGGCTTCGAGAATCCGATTGGCAGCCGTATCATATCCAACATGAGTCTCAGAAACCCCGATTTGACGACTTAATGCCGTTGGGTCAATCGTGTACCGAACGCGCTCAGCTTCTGCAAAGTACTCGTCACGGGGAGCCGGCGGCAGAGTCACCTCGTAAGCGGGCCCTTCTCGACATGCTGGACAAGTAGTGAGGTTGTGGTTCTGTCCAGCTGTCAACAGTGATTCCGTCTGCAGATTACGAACCAAACTAGGCTGAGTTGCGGTCATGGCGATGACTCGAGCATCGAATTCGTCGGTGAGGACCCCCAGCAGTCGCTCGACTCCATCCCACCAATCCTTTGGTAGTGCCTGGGGTTCGTCTAAGATGATAAGGCTCGAGTTGAGTGCTGAAAGCTTCAATCCTTGCCTGTTTGTCGGGCCAGTGAGACTCTCAAAGAGTTGGACGAATGTCGTCAGAATCGTCCCATCGCGCCACGCCTCCCCGAGTAGTTCAGCAGTCTCATCGTCATCGGTCACTGTTGTGTCCTTGTTCGCGTACTCGTCGCGATGAACAACGGTTTCACTGAGATAATGATGGACTGTCAGAGCTGATCGCTTTGGATCAGCACCCCAGAGATCTGGATCCTCGAAGAGTTCCCGTGTCTGTTCGATGATACTCGTATAGGGGAGTGCATAGATGATTGGCCTCGGTGTGGAACCATCATCAGCGGTAAGGAGATTCCGAGCCTCAAAAGCCGCTGACAAGCCGGTGAATGTCTTCCCCAGCCCCGTCGGAAGAGTGAGCGTCGCGATCTGCGAGTCACCGTTGTGCACCCACTCGTGTACGCCTCGAATAGCCTGTCGTCGAGCACGCTCACGTTCATCGTTCAACCGGGCTTCTAACTCACTTTCTGAGGGGTCGTCCCGGATATCCCTAATGTAGTTCTCGATGGTTTCACGGTCCAGAGTATCCAGATCGAATAACCAGTCCTCAGGAATGTCCATCGCATGGCTCTTATCTGCTAACGTGATGGCCGACCAGTACCGAAGAGTCCGGTCATAGAGCTTTCTGGGAAGTGCCCCTGAATCTGGGGTATAGCCACCGAGCGTTTGCTGTGCACTTATCTCTCGTAGCTCCGAGGCCACATTGCCGGTGACGGCCCACGAATAGAAGGACTCCCACTCGGCATCAGATAGCTGTGTTTCTGAGAGTAGTTCCAACGCTGCTTCAGGCCATTTCTCGTCGATGGCGTCCAGTTGGGCCTGGATCACGCCGTCTTGTTCTTCGAACGCACGGGCCAACGGTTCGGCAGTATACTGGGCAGCGTTAGGAAGGGCTTGGTGGTGCCGAGCAACCGCGAGAGTGGCTGCAAGACGGTCACGATCAGGTGCATCTAGCTCGCCCAGCACGTACCATGTTGCTAACGCCCCAAGGCGGGCATGTGTCGTTTCCTCGTCGGGACAGTCGACCGTTTCGTCAGGACGCACATAAGCCTGGAACTGTGGAGTAGCTTTGCCGAAGTCGTGTAGCACAGCAGCTGCACGGAGGTATTCCGCCGTATCATCACTCTCTCCGAACAACTGGACTGCTCGATCCGCTACGACCTGAGCGTGGGCAGTGAGTCGAAGATCCCCTTGGTCAGTGAGGTGGGCATCAGCGTAGGTGTTCGTCTCTTCGTCTCGGGCCGGGTGTGAAATGAGTGGAAGCCGCATAAATGGGGGTCAGATCAGCGGAATACGACGGTTCGTGATCCAACCGAAACAGGAACGGGATCTGCATCAGCCCGGATCTGGACCACATCATCGGCTTGATTCGTGTAAACGTAGTCGTCGAATCTCGTTGTTCGTCGACCGCCATCAACCCGTTCCATTACGGCCGGAGACCGTTCGGTACCGTAGGTTACACCGCCTTGTGGGATGGCATCCGAGAGCGATCCAGGAACGACAGAATCTATCTCGACGACGCCGTCAGTATCTACTCTACTCGGGGGGCGATCGATCTCGATATCCTCAATCGTTGCGAGGTATTCTGATTTCCCTAAACTAGGTGGATAAACAGCGGTCCCACTCTCGAGATGGTCTCGAAGCTCGTCATAGAACGCTTCGTCCTCCAGTGCTACATCGATTCGATACGCTGGATCGGCCAGCACCTCGTATGCGTGGAGTTGCCGATCTTTGGTCGTATCTTGGTAGGTGAGGTTGTACTCACTGTAGTAGTTTCCGACAGTCGTCGTTACATCTTGCCCGGGATCAGTTCCGAGGCCGACCGTTGGGATGTTTACGGTCCGGATGTCGGACAGCGGTGTAATTGCGATGGCAGCATTATCAGCGCCGAAGACATCGTAGTATGAATTTCGCTCGGCGCCAACGATGGCTGCCAGCATACCTGCGACGGTCGTCCGTGGTGGGACCCGGTACGTTTGCTTGGTAACGCTTCGGCCAACGCGCTTGAAATGACCCCAGGTGGACCTAACGGTGAACGACAGGCAGCGATCAGGGACCCCATCGTCGTCGATCTGTGGTGACATCTGCTGACTCACGTCCAGTATTCAGGCCACGAGATCTCGTTCTTCGATCACATCGATCCGGTGGACATGGTGTCCGTCCGACTCGAGGTAGTCAGCGAATGCATCGCCTTGTATCGTCTCGCCATCAATCTTGATGGTGAGACGGTCGTCGCCGACAGTATGGATCGTCTTGATACGGTCACTTACGGACTCGAGTGCGGCCACTAGGTCCGTCGCATCTACGACCACATCACGCACCGAGCGGAGCGACTCAGCGCTCTCCTCCCCGAGTTCGAGCATCTCATGAAGGCCACCGACGTGATAGTTCCCCTCCTCGTACTCAACACGGAGATAGAGCCGTGGTTCCTGGCCTAGCTTGGAGCGAGATGTCGTCTGATTCTTCAGCGCCCGCCAACAGAGTGTGTCGAGCCGTTCGACGTCTTCTTGGCTCAACTGCGTTGTTTCGGCCCCATTGTTGTCGACGAGCCCCCAGAACGGGAAGATGCCGTACTTGATCCGCTTATCGTCCAGATCGAAGCCGCCCTGTCGGTTCTCTTCTCCGGTCGAGATGACGCTCGTGAGCGAGTCGTACTCTTCGTTGACTTCGACCTCGTTCAGGGACTTCGAAGGGAGGAACTGGACTGGGCCCTGATAGTGATTCGGCAGTGCACTATTCAGCCCTTCTCGGAAAGCTTCGTCTTCCTCATCATCACTAGCCTCGAAGCTGAGAGTTGCTCCAAAGTACCGAACGTCAGTTGCGGCCTGTAGGAAGTCAGTCCCGAGATCTTCGACTTCCTCGATCTCTTCAGCATCACCGACCATATTCAGGACATCCTTGATCAGAGTCGTCCTGGTCTTTGATTCGCCGTCGACTTTCTTGACGTAGATATCGTATCCGTCATCAAGCAGCTGATCTCGAAGGTAACGCTTGAGTCGAACGTCAGTGATAATCCCCTGACCGGTATCCGGATCACGTCGAGGGCGATTGTCGCCGATCGGGTTGCCATTGGGGTTGCAGTCCTGTGCGTCGTAAACGAACAGCAGTTCGGAACGATTTGGTGTCGTCATTGGTATTCAGGTGGATGAGTTTAGTTGGCAGTTGATTCTACAGTGGCGGCCTCAGGACTCTCCGTCTCATCGCCGTCGTACATTTCGAAGGCAACCGGCATCGACCGTCGACCATGTGCATGGCCCAGCACATAGCAGAACTGGAGTTCACGCTTATCGATATCCCACTCCGTAGGGAGTGCCTCAGTTTCTTCCAGCAGTTGGTCGACGGTTTCTGGGAAGAGCAAGTCGCGGTCAAACGACCGGTCAGAGTCTTGGGCGTAGACTTTTGCCTTCTCTAGTGCAGTTGTGAGTGCATTCTCTAGCCCATGTTTCGTGAGCTGATCGCCCTTCGTCCCGGCATCAAGTGGACGGCCGACACCACGAACTGAATCTTGGTGCCAGCTAATCTGCCCAACAAGAACACCTGCAAGGGCAGCTGCTTTCCGCGTTGTCTCGTCGAACAGTGGCCGTTCGAGGAAGGCCTCGAGGCGTTGTTCGCGTATCGCTGCGATATCGCTCGTGTCGATGGGTTCTGAAGTCATGGTCTCTGTTGGTTCGATTGGCGTATCGATTCCCTCCAGCAGCCCCGCTCGTGAGAGTGTCTCGAGGTGAACGAGCTGCTGGACAACGATCTGGTGTGGTGGAAGCTCACCGTCCTCTGCAGCATCGGCATACCGCTGCAGATACTCTTCGAATAGTACCTTCACGTTGATTGGTGTTCCCGAGAGGAGTCGATGATCGACAATACGACGGAAGTCATCACCTTCTTCGTCATCTCGATAGGCGAACACAGCGTCCGTAAACTCGTGATTCGTAATCCGCATGAACGCCAACCGACGTTTCTGCATTGTATCTGTCCCGTCAAGGGTCAGCAGTGGCCACTTATCGAACGCCTGGAAGCCACCCTTCGATAGATCCAGTGTCGGACCTTCGACCGTTTCCCGGAACGCCTCTGAAAGGACGTTTGGCCAGTAGATCGATGCCGCTGGTTCTTCAGCGACAACGTTCTTATCATCGCTAATCGGCATCGAAACGGTATAGAACCGGAGTTCTTGCTCAGCCAGTTCCCGAATGGCTTCGTCCTCGTTCTCGGTGAGGTGGAATGTAACCTGGGACATCGGTGGATCAGCAGACTCGTCAACCTCACGATCAGCATCTACAGAAGCGATAGCCAGGTAGAGGGCATGGGCCTTCTCTCCAGTCATTTCACCGGCGAAGTACGGGAGCGCATATGTTTCCATTCCGCCATTTCGATAGACACAGCGCTCGATCAGATCCTGTCCCTTGGCGAACAGCATGGCCACGTCATCGCTGACTGGATAGTGCCGCCAAGATTCAGTCTGGAGAAGACCCGGCTGTGCATCAGGGTGTTTCACAGAAAAGACACCCAGTGGGCTCTCCGGTGTCCCAACGACACGGCCCTCTTCGCCAGTGACCACGCCTACGCCTTGTCCCTCAGAGGAGCCTTTGTCGATGTTTTTGTCGGCGGCATTGGCGGTTGCATATCGCTTCATGGCCTCTTCGAGAACACCGATTTCAGCAGGATAGAACCACTGCTGGTTGGTTGCGTTTGCTGACTCAACGTCCCTAGAATCGAGTTTGAGCCGAATTGTCATTACGTAGGGAAGGGACTCATCAGCCGGCAGGAGGTCGATAATATTCTCTTCCAGGGCTTCAAGCGTTTTCGAGTCTTTCTCAAAGACCTCTGCGAGCGTTTCGATGAGCCACCCATCAGGATGCCCATTCTCGCCAGTAAGGCTCTGGACACTGTCCTGTTCAGTCCACGAGCGGATTCGTCCCAAGATTGTACTGCTGACGCCCTCTGCGTCATTACCGTTCTTTGAGCCGATCTGCGTCAGGCTGTACTTGGCACCACGCCCAGAGGATTTGTGCGAGTAACCAAGCTTAGGAACGTCTTCCTCACGGAGTACATCTTGGTCCAGACCGACCACTGCTGGTGAATCCTCAGTTAGGTCTATCGAGATCGTCACGAGACGACCATCGTCTATGAACGGCTCAAGCTTACTGGGCGTCGTATAGAGGCCCCCGCCGCTTTCGACTACCGCGAGGACTCCATACAGGGCCATGACGTCCTCGAGACTCGCGGGCGGACGATCATGCCAATATTCGTCGAGAGCCGCTTGGAAATCTCCGGGGGTTGGATTATCACTCATGATGTATCTGCCCGTGGTGGATTCTGTTCCCGGAGGTTGAGGAACCCAAACCCGTGTTCACGACGTTGTCCGATCCCTGCATCTAGCGCTAGATTTAGGTGATACCGATGTGTTTCGTCCCGGACTCGATAGCCAAGCCGCCACTTCGAGAGGATGACTGTCCGATCAACAGCTGTGGCCGGTTGGAAGTGAATCGAGTATGTGACGTCGTCTTTGATCGGCTCGATTTGGTTAAACAGGGGTTCGTCTACTTCAGTCGGACCATCGTAGTATTCATCACCAAATTGCTCGTGAGTTCGCTGGAGCGATCGGCGGATTGTCGCTTGGAGGGGTTCCATTCCGTGCTTTGGTCTCCAGAAGAGCTTGGTCTCTGACTCGCCGGACTCTATTTCCGTGGTATCCAACCCATGTTCTTCCGCTAGCTGGCGGGTGAGTGCACAGAATACGCCCGTCCCAGTATCCATACGGCCAGTCGAGCCTGCTTCACCAACTTGGGGTGCATGGCCGGTGATATCCGCCACTTCAAAACGCATCTGCCCGACCTCGAACTCACGGTTCCGGCTAAAATGGGCAATGAGTTCATCCAAGAGGTCGCGACGCGGGGAAGCGATTCGGATATACCGACGATCACCCTCTTCAATTGGGCCCCACGGAAAGATATTCGAGAACGAAAAGCCGACCCCATGGTGTGTGTCATGGACCTCAGCGTATTCATCCGTGTTCTCGAGTGCACGCCAAATGCGGCCCCGGATTTTGTGATGTGCAGCAGTATCGTAGGCTGCATCCGCGACCGCATCCAGTGCGAGTTCGATACGCATCCGTCAGACCACCTGATTATTCCTACTGTTTAATGCCACGTTGATATCACTAAATTACTAACATATGAAACTATTGGGCCGAGGTTGGAATCGATTTCATCGCCGCGACTGCATTTCAATCCCACAAGGGTTCGTCTGAAACCTATTCTCGAGGTGGCGCTGATACCGGCGACCGCGAGGCTTCAATCCCACAAGGGTTCGTCTGAAACAGCGGCCGTTCGACCTTGTCCCCGAGGAAGAACTCGCTTCAATCCCACAAGGGTTCGTCTGAAACGGTCCCTGACCAGGTGGTGATGTGGACCGGCCACTCGCTTCAATCCCACAAGGGTTCGTCTGAAACTCTTGGCGTTGCACTCCGACTCGTCGTGCACGAACATGCTTCAATCCCACAAGGGTTCGTCTGAAACGACGTACAGCCGGTAGACCTCCTGTGGCCACTCGCCGCTTCAATCCCACAAGGGTTCGTCTGAAACCGACGAGGTCTTTGTCGATCGCCCGCTCGAGGCTGCTTCAATCCCACAAGGGTTCGTCTGAAACCTATACGTTTCCTCTATAGAATAGCCTTCATAGACGCTTCAATCCCACAAGGGTTCGTCTGAAACTCTTGGCGTTGCACTCCGACTCGTCGTGCACGAACATGCTTCAATCCCACAAGGGTTCGTCTGAAACCGCACTCGAGGCAGCCGGCCTGGACCCGAATCACGAGCTTCAATCCCACAAGGGTTCGTCTGAAACATGATGCCGACAAGCGTGTCCTCCGGTTCGTCGCCGCTTCAATCCCACAAGGGTTCGTCTGAAACGAGCCCCGTTCGATGGTCCGTCCTTCGAAACCGGAGCTTCAATCCCACAAGGGTTCGTCTGAAACCTTGATCGTTCCTTCGTCAACGTCTTCGCTCAGGTTGCTTCAATCCCACAAGGGTTCGTCTGAAACCGACCACGGCCTCGTGGAGCAGGTCGATCGAGGCAAGCTTCAATCCCACAAGGGTTCGTCTGAAACCGTGTCGATATCGTCGATGTTCTCGTCGCTCATGCGCTTCAATCCCACAAGGGTTCGTCTGAAACTCGGATGTTGGTTATAACATCATCAGCGGGAATTGCTTCAATCCCACAAGGGTTCGTCTGAAACACTCACCTTCGTCCCTCTAAGGAATTGATCGAACGTGCTTCAATCCCACAAGGGTTCGTCTGAAACAAGTCACGTCTGACGGCGTCACGGCGACCACCCCGCGCTTCAATCCCACAAGGGTTCGTCTGAAACACCCGTGCGGTCGCTCGCGTACGTCTTACTGACGTTGCTTCAATCCCACAAGGGTTCGTCTGAAACCGATAGAGCCCCGAATCCTCGTAGCCAGTTTCGCTCAGCTTCAATCCCACAAGGGTTCGTCTGAAACCCGACGACTATCACTCGAGTCGATCGGTTCGGTTGCGCTTCAATCCCACAAGGGTTCGTCTGAAACGACCTCGCGACCGACGTCGACGACGTCAGGTTGCTTCAATCCCACAAGGGTTCGTCTGAAATGCCTTCGTCGACGGTGACCGAGAGGTCGTCCTTCGCTTCAATCCCACAAGGGTTCGTCTGAAACTCGTGCGTGGTTGATCGGTTAGCTATCCGTCTGCGTGCTTCAATCCCACAAGGGTTCGTCTGAAACGACGGGACTGAACACCTCGTCACGCAGGTCGGCAGCGAGCTTCAATCCCACAAGGGTTCGTCTGAAACACCACACTCGCATTTGACGATGCAATCCGAGTAGTGGCTTCAATCCCACAAGGGTTCGTCTGAAACCGACGACGACCTCGTTGAGAAGGTCGACCGCGGGCTGCTTCAATCCCACAAGGGTTCGTCTGAAACTCGAGTGCCTTCGGAAACGTCCCCTAGCCGCGCCTGTGCTTCAATCCCACAAGGGTTCGTCTGAAACCACTCTCGTACACGCCCCAGTCGCCAGCCTTCGGTGCGCTTCAATCCCACAAGGGTTCGTCTGAAACCGTCCGGTTCGTCCGTGGGACTACCGTTAAGTCCGCTTCAATCCCACAAGGGTTCGTCTGAAACCGCGACGAGGGCGGCACCGGCGGCCTCGAGCTCAAGCTTCAATCCCACAAGGGTTCGTCTGAAACGGTGGTCAGAGTGGACCCCCAATCCCGCGCGGGTCAGAGCTTCAATCCCACAAGGGTTCGTCTGAAACTCTCCAGCAGCGCCTCGAGCAAGCCGACGTCCCGCTTCAATCCCACAAGGGTTCGTCTGAAACGACGTCTACCAGCGGTTCACCGACGAGTGGGGGCAGCTTCAATCCCACAAGGGTTCGTCTGAAACGTCGTTTCATACACGAGGGTCCTACCCGAACGGCCGCTTCAATCCCACAAGGGTTCGTCTGAAACCGCTTCCCTCGACTTCGCGGTCGACTCGCACGGCAGGCTTCAATCCCACAAGGGTTCGTCTGAAACCATCACGCGGCCCCACATCTCGCACTGGTACGGTTCGCTTCAATCCCACAAGGGTTCGTCTGAAACGAGGAAAAGCAGTGTACTCGCGAGGTCCGTGACGCCGCTTCAATCCCACAAGGGTTCGTCTGAAACCTGCGTTCCGGAGGGAGAGCGGCAGGCAGACCCAGCTTCAATCCCACAAGGGTTCGTCTGAAACCATCGCGACGACCCGATGGTCAGTCCCTCGGAGTCCGCTTCAATCCCACAAGGGTTCGTCTGAAACTCTCATAGACTCGCCACGAGACGCCCTCACGGTTCTCGCTTCAATCCCACAAGGGTTCGTCTGAAACGGACCTTCGCCTCGTTGCATCGCCGGCACTGATCCAGCTTCAATCCCACAAGGGTTCGTCTGAAACACTGATTAGTAGTCGCTAACCGACGTTTCTATTTCGCTTCAATCCCACAAGGGTTCGTCTGAAACTGGAGGGTTTCACCGGAAAGGCGGCGTACACCGAGCTTCAATCCCACAAGGGTTCGTCTGAAACCCGCGCGCTTGTGCACGAGGTTACGAGGTGATTGAGCTTCAATCCCACAAGGGTTCGTCTGAAACGCTGACTGGGCTGGGCTTAATCGCTTCGACACTGACAGCTTCAATCCCACAAGGGTTCGTCTGAAACCCCGTTCGTTAGGGCCGTCTCACCAAGGCAAGAGTAGCTTCAATCCCACAAGGGTTCGTCTGAAACGTTTCCACCTGCGGACGTAGAGACGGCCGTAACGGTGCTTCAATCCCACAAGGGTTCGTCTGAAACGATAGTATGATAGTGTGTTAGGGGAGTTCTTTGAGCTTCAATCCCACAAGGGTTCGTCTGAAACTCCGCGACCAACTCGAGCGTTCCCGGCTCGAGATCGCTTCAATCCCACAAGGGTTCGTCTGAAACGGATCTCCCGACCGCCGTCGCGCAACTCCTCGAGCGAGCTTCAATCCCACAAGGGTTCGTCTGAAACCCAACGACGGTAACACGGTCGATTTCCGCGGCGCGTGCTTCAATCCCACAAGGGTTCGTCTGAAACACGACGAGCTCACCGAGGAACTCCTGCTCGAAGCCGCTTCAATCCCACAAGGGTTCGTCTGAAACGGTGACTGCCCCACCCCACCCTGCCCCTTTTAGGTGCTTCAATCCCACAAGGGTTCGTCTGAAACCGTGCTCGCCGTCGGCCTCGAAGCGCTCGTACCAGCTTCAATCCCACAAGGGTTCGTCTGAAACCCGCCAACATTCCGGCGGATAAGCGGATAATACGGGCGGTCTCACAAAGTCATTTCCATCGACCCTCAATTCCCCTTCTACCCCCGAGGGGTCGATGGAAATTCGCTCATCCCGATGACTCGTAACTCAGGATTTTGCTGAACCAGTCGGTGTCATCGTTCAGCAAGAGGCCGAGAAAGTTGAGATAGCCCTGAAGATGATGCTTCGAGACACCTCTGAACTTCGCCAGCCACTGGCGAAGGAAGCTATGGCGGGTCTCGCCGCGATCTGTGTCGTCGGCACAGATCGCATCTCCTTGATCATGTAGAACATCTCCTCGATGGGGAACTTCCGATGCTCGAAGACCGAATTCGTGAGGTCGTTGAAATATGTCTCACACCCCTTGCAACGGTACTGTTGAGCGCCTTTCCCCGTCGTCCCCTTCTTGATGACTGGGTTGCTCTCCCCGCAGTAGACACACGACACCGTCGCGCCGAATCGGGCGCGACGGAGTCGCTCGTAGCAGTCGTCCGGATTGGGAAGGAACACTTCTACCGAGTCCCTGTCCATCAACAGCAACCAACGAACTCCTCGCTACTGGAAGTTACGACTGGTCGGGATGAGCGGATCGCGGTTTAACTCCCGGACGACCCCGTGGAGAAACGCATCTCCGAACGTGAACTCAACGGGGAGTGCTCGCCCGCCACGGCGTGGCCGGGCGAGCACGGCCACTGTAAGACCAGCCACAACTGCTCTAACAAGAAGCCGACCCCCACGTAGAAGAGACGAATCGTCGTTGACGGTGTTGTCGTCACTGCACGCGCCTCACGGAACTTCTCGTAGCTCTTTTCGATCCGTGATCGCTTGTTGTAGATCGTCGCAACCTGCGCCGGCGTCCGGTCTTTCAGACCGTACGCCGCGTATCCGGTCGCCTTCACGCCAGACTTTCCACGGTCACCGTTCTGGTAGGTAACGTTCACTGCCATCGGAAACGTCTGTTCGTGCTCTTTCCCCTCACAAATCGTCTCCTCGGTCATGTATGACGCTGTTACGGAGAGCTTCTTTCGGATCGACGCCTTCCCGGTCTTGACCGGGAAGACTGGCGGTGCACTCTCCCGAAGGACGCCAATCAGCTTCCCAACGTAGGCGTCTCGATCCATGAGAATGCGGTCGATCTCGAATGGATACGTCTCGACGCGGGCGAGCAGGCGCTCGACCGCGTCGGCCTTGCTATCTTCGCCAGCAACCGGTTCAACCGCGAGTGTCAGCGGCTTTCCCTGCGCAATCACGAACGCTGTGCAGTAACGATGACACTGGGTAGTCCCGTCCCGAGCAGCCATCCGTCTGGTCTCGCCGTCACTGCTGGGAGTTCCGTGGAACGGGTTGTCCATGAAGTCGATGCAGACGGTTCTCGACCTGTGGCGGTCGAGAACCGTCATCGCCAGCGTAGCGAGAATATCGTTGACGGAGTCTAGCATCGGGTCTTTCTGGATCGTGTGGAGCCAATCCATGACGGGCTCTCTATTGGGCGTTTCCTCTGTGTTGGTCGTGACGCCGTTGACAGAGGTTGTCCCAGCAGCGGCTCGAAGAACGACTTCCATGATATCGCCGGGATCGAGGGGCGAACCCTCGATCCCCGGCATCGGAATCAACAGGAGCAGCTCCAGAGAAAGAGCCTTGAGTTGCCGGTTCGAAATGAACTCGTCTGGATCAGTAAGTACCTGCTTGAGTTTTGGAATGTTCATCAGGTGCGGATCCGGACAGCGGATGAATCAGATTTCTGATTCACCCGCTTCCCTCATCACTACGTGTTAGCCAACTGGCCGCTTAGCCAGAGTGGACAACTAGCGAATTTGTGTCAGAGCATGAAGCACTGTCGTCGGTGATCACTGCGCACTGAACGGCTCGAACGCAGGTCGGATATCTGGGGATGACTGGACGGAAATCCCGAACAGTTCCGTGAATAGAGCCGACTCGAACCATGCTTCAGTCGGTTGGAAAATCTGACCGGGGACAATTGCTGGACCAATGACGCCCCTGTAGCGGATCTCAGTCGACGATCGTAATATCTCCGTTGGTCGTCTCAAAGTGCAAATCGTTTGTCCCCTCGCCGATAACCGCTTCGAGTTCCTCGTCGGTTCGGGTTGCGACGCTCGCCCGGTCGCTCTCGAACTCGATCTCGCCGTTGGTCGTCGAGACGGTGACGGTCGTATCGACGGCATCACCGAGCGTGCAGTCGATCTCTCCGTTCGTCGACTCGAATGTCACGTCGCCGTCGAGTTCGTCCGTCTCGAGAGCGACGTCGCCGTTCGTCGTCTCGATCACTGTCTCAGCAGCGAGGGCCTCGACGACGGCGTCGATATCACCGTTCGTAGAGTTGAGACCCGCGATATTCGAGCTATCCACGTCGATCGTTCCGTTGGTAGTACTCGCGGTTACGGTCGCTTCGATATCCCGCGCGTCGATAGCCCCGTTTACCGTCTCGAGTACCGCCCGCTCGAGTTCGTGTGGCACAGTAAGTACGATTTCGGAGTCCGGTCTGGAGTCGGGCGTCAGCCCGAGTCGCTCCGTGATCGTTTGCTCGTAGTCGACCGTCACATCAAGGGTGTTGGTACTCCCGTCAACCGTTAACGTCGTCCGGTCTAGAGAACGTACCGAACCGGACTGTTCGACTTCGAGTTCGACCGTTTCGCGGTCAGCACCGATTACCGAAACGGAACCAACGTCAGTAGCTATGTCGATTTCGGCGGCATCATAGGTTTCGTTGAACGTTTCCGTCGTGTGTTCCTCGCTTTTCTCGTCAGCCAGTTGCCGGGACGCGATCCCGCCGATCGCGAGTCCGCCGACTGAGACGGCAGCACCTGCAATAACGGCTCGTCGACGAGTGATATCGAAATTCATACGGGGAGATCACCTTCGTAGGCTAACAGTAGACGCCCTCGGTCAAATAACTTTATAGTCAGACAACAAAAGTCCGGTGACAGTAACTGAAACAACTTCACTCGGAACTGTTCCCGCACCTGCCGACGGATCGCTCCGCCAGCACACACTCGGTCCGCCGCTCCTGTTCGTTCGATTACTGATGATAGAAACGAATAAAGTATTGTGATACTAACGTTTGATCGATGTCAGGAATACAGTCCTCGTTCGGTATGACGTACAACGAACGCGACGATGCGCTACGAGCGATATTCGACGAGCGATTCGGAGCATTCCCCTCGAAAGAGGCGGGGCCGATTATCTCGAACGGCTGTACCGGATCGTGTCTCTGTACGGTGTTTGATTGTGACTGCGAACCGTCCTGCAACGAGTGTACCGGCTAGCGATCGGAGCGTCGCTCTGGAGCCCGTCGGCCCCGCTTCGACCGAAGATAGACCCGACGAGCGCGACCGATCCTTCCGCCGGCGAACCGCCGGCTGTTGACGTTTCAGACCTGACAGCGGAACCGTGCGAAACTGCGGTCGCATAATGGTAGAAAAATTAAAGTTAATTATCGTACAACTATCGGCTGATGTCTACTCAGCAGGCATCCTTCGGAATGGCGCACAAGCAGCGAGACAGCGAACTGAAGGTGATCTTCGACGATCAGTTCGAAAACTGGACCAAGAAAGCCGGAATCGCATCGCTGGATTGTACCGGCTCGTGTCTCTGTTCACTTAGTTGTGACTGCGAGACGTGCGGCGGCGAGTGCTGACTGAACCGCACCGCCATCGAGAGCCCTAATCCATTTTTAAATCCGTCGCGCTTTGCGTTCGCAGTACCAGCTACATGTGTATTGAGAATAATTATAGAAAAACTAAAGTTAATTATCGTACAACTATCGGCCGATGTCTACTCAGCAGGCATCCTTCGGAATGGCGCACAAGCAGCGAGACAGCGAACTGAAGGCGATTTTCGACGACCAGTTCGAAAACTGGACCAAGAAGGCCGGAATCGCGACGCTGGATTGTACCGGCTCGTGTCTCTGTTCGCTTAGTTGCGACTGCGAGACGTGCGGCGGAGAATGCAATTAAGAGCCGCTGCGACCCTCCCAAATTCAACCAATTTTATTACACGATAGAATATTAACAATAATGAAAGTCAGGTTTGGAAATAGGAAGCCGATTATAGACAGTATACGATAGACACGATCATAATATTAAGACCACTACCATCAATAGTAACGATGCCCGCGATTAGAACAGACGGACTGACGAAACGGTTTGGACGATCGATAGTCGCAGTCGAGAACGTGAGTTTCGAGGTCGAACGGGGGGAAATATTCGGATTTTTGGGTCCGAACGGGGCGGGAAAGTCGACGACTATCGATCTCTTACTTGGCTTTCTCACACCGACATCGGGCGAAGCGTACCTGCTCGGGCGCGAGGTGAGCGCACGATCCGTTCGAGTACGGAAACGAGTCGGAATCCTTCCCGAAGGTGTGCCCCCGTACGCTCGATTAACTGCGCGCGAGCACCTCGAGTTCGTCGCCGACTGTAAGGGTGTCGAGGAAGATATCGACGAACTCCTCGCAGATATCGGCCTCGTGCCGGCTGCAGATCGAAAAGTAGGCGAGTTTTCGAAGGGGATGACCCAACGACTCCGGCTGGGGATGGCCCTGGTCGGCGACCCGGACGTGCTGATCCTCGACGAACCCTCGTCGGGACTCGATCCGACGGGCATCTCCGAAATGCGAGAGTTACTCCGAGAGCGAGCGGCGGCCGGAGCCACCGTGTTCTTTTCGAGCCACATCCTGTCCGAGGTCGAGGAGCTCTGTGACCGCATCGGGATCCTCAACGACGGCCAATTGGTAGCCGTCGACACGATCGATGAACTCCGTGCCGTCGCAGCACCCGAAACGACGCTCTCGATCGTAGTCGGAAACGCCGACTGCGACCCTCTCGACGTGCTAGCAGCCCATGAGGCCGTTTCCGATGTCTGGAAGGACGACGACCGTTTCTGTGCGTCGGTCGACCGCGGCGAAAAGGCGAGCGTCTTGGCGGCCCTCGAGAACGACGGCATCACCGTTGACGACTTTTCGGTCGACGAAGCCTCGTTAGAGGATCTCTTTACCGCGTATATGGACGGCAATCGGCGCGCACGGGAGGTGGAATCATGAACTGGGTCGTCATCGCTCGAAGGGAGTTTCGGGACGTCCGACGGTCGAAAGCGTTGTGGGGGGCAGTTGGGGGATTCGCGGTCTTCCTCGGTTTCATACTCGTGAGCGGGCAGGGACGAACGGCGCCCGACACGGCGGCTCTTTCCAGTCTCGTCGGAATCCTCTCGTTTTTCTTACCACTCATGATCCTGGCGATCGGTTATCCCGCGATCACCGGTGAACGGGAGTCGGGGAGCATCAAATACTTGCTCGGACTTCCGAACACGCGGCTGGAGGTGTTCGCCGGCAAGGTTATCGGACGAACAGTGATCGCGATAGTCGCGGTTTCGATCCTCCTCACCGTCAGCGCGGTCGTCCTTCGGGTCTGGCACGGTAGCTTTCCGATGCTCGAGTACGCCGGTTTTGCACTTTTGACGCTGTACTTTACGGTCATTTGGATTGGGATCAGCGTCGGCGTTTCGGCGATGTGTGCCGCCCGCGGACGGGCGCTCGCCGCGATGTTGGGGATTTACCTGGGCGGCGGTATCCTGTGGGCTGTCCCCCAGCTCACTCCGCAGGCCAGTTTCGCCTACCTCGTGGAAACCGTCCTTGGACTCGATCCCGCACCGCAACTGTACGATTTCGTCTTGCACCTCAGTCCGTCGTTTACGTACATCATCGCCACCAACGGCCTCGCACTCGGAATCAGGGACGACAATCCGGAGATTTACGCGGGACACTACACCGACGGCCATCCGGTGTACCTCCAGGATTGGTTCATGCTCGTCCTGCTGCTCGTCTGGCTGGTGGTGCCGCTCAGCATCGGCTACCTTCGGTTCCGGAGCGCCGATTCCGTGTGAAAAACGAAACGCGCCCCGCCGCTGATCGTTACCCGCTCGAGCGGTGCGCGAGAGCGACACGTCGGCGAGAACATCTTATACAGGCTACAATTAAGAAAATGTTTTATATTCAAAATTTGTATATTTACCTGAATTTATGTCGAAGACGGAATCTGGCGTATTCTCCGACGAGCACAAGCGGTTGATCGTCGGTCGTGCACAAACGCTCCTCGAGCGGATCGATGCGGGAGACTCGCTGGAGCCGAGCGGGCTGAGTGAGGACGAGAACGAGGAGATCTTCGAGGAGTGGGAAGAGTTGTTTCCCAGCGAGGAAGCGTTCGAACGACGGTTAGAACGGGAAGGTATTACGAAAGCGGAATGCGAGGACGCCATCGCCTCCGACAAGCTCGCAGAGGACGAACCGCTACCCGAGTGGATAGAGCAAGTCGAGAACTTAGCCGCCTGGATCCTCGCTGGCGACCCCGACGACTACCGGGCACCGTCGACCGCTGCGGACGAGCCGGACTCCGGTGACACGGACGAACGTCCGTTTCCGGAACTGTCGGCAGCAGTGGGAGCGTACACCCGCACTCGACTCGCGGACGAACGCGTCGGCAAGATCCTCTCCGAAACGGCGATCGAGGAGATGACGTCGTGGTTCCAGATCCGGTTCGAGGAACGGTTCATCCGGATCCTCTTCGTCGAATTCAAGACGTTCACCGCGGCACACGACGAGGACCGAGCGTTCGCCGACGCCGACGACTTCGAGGAACTCCCGACGGAGTACTACGAACGGTTCATCGAGTATCTCTTTACGGGCGGATTCGTCGACTTGTGTCAGGAGTACCCGATGTTCGCGCGCCTGGTGGCGGTACAGATCCAGCAGTGGGTCGCCCACCTTGAGGAGTTTTGCGAGCGCTTAGAGGCAGATCGGGAGCGACTCCGGGAGCGATTCAGCGACGGACACTCGCTCGGTCCCGTAACGGATCTCAAACCGCTCGCCGACGACACGCACGGTGACGGACGTGCGATTATGCGTGTCGAGTTCGATTCCGGGGTTACGGTCGTCTACAAACCGAGGAGCGTCGACGCCGGGGAGACGTTCTATCGAGTCCTCGACCGGATCGAGGACCACCTACCGCTGCCGGACTTCAAACGCCCGAACTATCTCTGTCGCGACGGGTACGGATGGATGGAGTGGATCGAATCGGCGGAGTGTCCCGACGAGAGTGCCGTTGAGCGATACTACAAACGGGCCGGCTCGCTGCTCTGTATCGGCTATTTCCTCGAATTCACGGACTGCCAGTTCGAGAATCTCATCGTTTCGGGCGAATATCCAGTTCTGGTCGATGCCGAAACGATACTGCACCCCTACATCATCCCCGATCGGAAACCGACGGCGACCGGTACGAGTGCGGTGACCGACGACAGCGTTCTCTTGACGCTGCTGTTGCCGTACAGCATCGAGAACCTCGCCAGTGAGGACGCACCAGGAGATATGCCGTCGCGGATTTCCGGATTCAGCGTGGCGTCCGATCCGACGGACCTCGAGGGGGTCGAGTACTCCGTGATCAAGTGGCCGAACACTGACGTGATGTCGGTCGAGCGGGAGACGGCGTCCGCCGATCGAAGTGAGAACATCCCGAAAGTTGACAGCACTGATCACCCCCCCGAAGAGTATATCGACGAGATCGTCGACGGATTCGAGACGACCTACGAAACGGTACTAGAACTTCGGGACGACGGCCGGCTCTCGGACGAGATCGGAATGCCGAACGCGTTCGAAACGATCGAGAACCGCCTCGTCTACCGGCCGACCATGCGTTATACGGCCGTTATTAAGTCCCTCTCGTCGAGGAAGAATCTCCACAACGGTGCGAACTTCGGCGCCACGATCGACGCCCTCTCGGTGCCGCTCTGTACGGAGCAGGTCAGCAAGCCGCGCCCGTGGCACCTGTACGAAGCGGAACGAGCGGCGATAAAACGCCTCGATCCGCCCCGAATCACGAGTCAACCGGACGCGACCGAGATTCAACGAAACGGAGAGAATCTCGGCGTCAAAGTGGACGCGTCCGGAATGGATCGCAGTCGAAAGCGGATCGAAGCCGCAACACGAGCGGATATGCGGAAACAGATCGAGTTCATCCGGGGGTGCTTCGGGAAATCGCCGGACCCGACGCGGCGGGACTCCGTCGTGTCGGTGACGGAGGCGGCGCAAGCGAACGACGACCAACTGTTGACCGAGGCGACGGATCTGTTCGAACAGACGAAAGACGCTGCGTTCGAGGCCACCAGCGGGGTATACCACTGGGGATCGATCGCTCCGAAAAACGAGACGGAGCGTCTCACGGTTCGTCCTGCGAACGAATCGCTGTACTCGGGACGGATCGGTATCGCACTGTTCGGAGCCGCTCTCTACCGCGTCACCGACGAGCAACGGTATCGCGAGTTCGTGTTGGACACTATCGATCCCATTTACGACGCGATAACGTCGAAAACCGGGACTGCGACGCTTTACAACCACGGAGCCTGCAGCGGGATCGGATCGGTAGCATACGGACTCAGCACCATCAGCGACCTCCTCTCGGACGAATCAGTACTCGAGAATTCGGTGCGACTCGTCGAGAACTTCCCCGACGAACAGTACCAGGACGACACGATGTACGACGTCGCCGCCGGCTCCGCCGGAACAATCCTCGGAACGCTGAAACTCTACGAACGAACTGGCGACGGGGAACTGCTCTCGGCAGCCGAAAAGTGCGGTGACCACCTCCTCGAGTCGCGCGTCGAGACCGAAGGGAACGTCCGCACCTGGAAATCGTTCGACGACTCGCCGCCGTTGACCGGGTACGCCCACGGCGCGAGCGGAATTGCGTATGCGTTGATTCGGCTCGCCGATGTAACCGGAACCGAGGCATACGCGGACGCCGCACTAGAAGCGCTCGAATACGAGTCGGAGACCTACTCGGAGGCGGCCGGAAACTGGCCGGATCTCCGGAGTTGGACGAACAACGACTTCCTCGATCAGTGGTGTTACGGCCGAAGCGGTATCGGGCTCGCACGGCTCGGAATGTCGGAATACGTTACTGACGATCGGGTTACGCGCGGCATCGAACGCGCGGTCGACGGAATGCCGGCGGGCGAGATAGACGAACTGGATCACCTCTGCTGCGGGGAGGCCGGCCGAGCCGAGTTCCTGTTGGAGGTCGAACGACGACTTGGAAAGCGGCGCGGCGAAGCGCGGGCAGCCATCGGGACGGTACTCGAGCGGAAACGACGGAACGGGACGTACCGAACGACAGCACACACCAGACAGATCCCGAATCCGACGTTCTTCCACGGCGTCTCCGGTATCGGATACACCTTACTGCGGATACTGGAGCCGGACGCACTTCCGTCGGTCCTCCTCTGGGAGTAACTCCCGAGGATTTCGGGTGCCGTCGTCGCACCGGGTTCCTTCGCACGTCCGACGAGTCGCTCCGTCGGTTCGACGATTGCGCTCGAGCGACGCGTACCATCAAAAAGTGTCAACAATACCGTAAACCTATTACCATCCTGTTCATAATTTAACCAGTACTACAATGGTTACAGAGGAACAACTCCTTTCGGATCACTCCCAGGACTCCCTGCAACGTCCCGTCAGGGAGCAATCCGACGATCCCATCGTGACCGTAAGCGGCCTCGAAAAGGTATACGGTAAGGGGGACGACGCGGTTGAGGCCGTCAAGGGGGTCGACTTCGATATTCAGCCCGAGACGGTGGTGGGTATTCTCGGGCACAACGGCGCCGGGAAAACGACGGTCATCAAATCGATACTCGCGCTGATCGTTCCGACGTCGGGGACGGTTACGGTCGACGGCATCGACGTTCACGAAAACACCAGCGCCGCGTACGAGAAGATGGGGGCGATGCTCGAAGGCGCACGGAACACGTACTGGCGGCTCACCGTCCGCGAGAACCTCGAGATCTTTTCCGTGATCGCCGGAAACGATTACCGAAAAAATTCCGCGCGGATCGACGAGCTCATCGCACAATTCAAACTCGGCGAGAAAGAAGACACGCCCGTTCGAGAGCTCTCTCGCGGCCAGAAGCAGAAAGTATCGCTGGCCTGCACGATGGTTCGGGACACCGACGTCGTGTTCCTCGACGAACCGACACTGGGACTCGACGTCGAGAGTTCTCGGAAACTCCGGCGCGAACTTCGGCGGCTGGCCGATCACGACGGCCGAACGGTGTTGTTATCCAGCCACGATATGGACGTCATCGAAGACGTTTGTGATCGGGTTATCATCATGAACCAGGGCCGAATCATTGCGGACGATACAGTCGATAACCTGATCGAACTATTCAATACGCAAATGTACGAGGTGGTGATCGAAGGGCGACTCGACGCGGGGAGTAGACGGCAACTCGAATCGAATTTTGTCCTCAAAAACGTCGAAGAGCGTCCAGAGACGACGAAGTTCGAAGCGCAGATTACCGGCGAGGAGTTCTATAATCTGGTGGGGACTCTGGAACGGGCCGGGGTGACTATCGACTCGATCACCGACCTCGAACCGGATTTCGACGAGATCTTTTTACGGCTATCTACTGACCGATCGCACGCGGAGGGGGTGAAACACTCGTGAGCAACCGCGCTCATGAGACGATCGATCGGTTGAAACCGCAGTTCACTTCCGATCGTGACGCAGGCCCGATGTTGCTGCTGTGGACGATGCTCCGCATGAAGGTTCTGTTGATGATCCGATATCGGGTGGATTTCGTGGCGCAGATCATTACGATGTACCTCTTTTTTGTCGTCCTCTTCTTTGGCGGGAGGGCCGCCGTCGGGAGCATCGGCGGGGGCGGTACAGGAGTAATCGGCGATACGCTCGACGCGATCATCGTCGGCTGGTTTCTCTGGACGATGGCCGTAAGTTCGTACTCGAGTCTGTCGAGCGAGGTGACACAAGAGTCACGATGGGGAACGCTCGAGCAATTGTTCATGTCGCCCCACGGGTTCGGAGTCGTTTTGACGACGAAGGTCGTCGTAAACGTTCTCACGAGTCTACTGATGGGCGGCATCATGCTATCGCTGATGATCGTGACGACGGGCCGGACGCTCACAATCGATCTCCTGTCGGTCGTTCCGGTCGTCATACTGACGTTAATGACGACAATCGGGCTCGGATACGTGTTCGCCGGCCTGACGCTCATCTACAAGAAGATTTCGAGCGTGAGGCAGATCGCGCAGTTCGGGCTGGTCGGTCTCATCGCGGCACCCGCCGTCGACGTTCCGTTGCTACGGGTCTTACCGCTCGTACAGGGGTCGGCGATGTTACAGGAGACGATGCGGGACGGCGTTCGGTTCTGGCAGTTCCCGATGCCCGAGATCGGGGTGCTCGTCGTAACGGCGCTCGTATACTGGGCCGCAGGATACGTACTATTCATGTTCTGTTCGCGTGTCGCTCGGAGACGCGGCGTGATGGCGCACTACTGATCCGAACCGCATCGGTGCGGGCGTCGTTCGAGGCGGACTCCAAGTCCGGTCGGAACCGGCCGGATCTCGAGGCCGAATCAACTGCTACAAGCAACGAACACGGTCTCGACCGATTTCATCCCGACCGCTTGACGGTCGTGAGTGGTCGCCCGGTCGGCGTCGGGTCTTCGAGGCCGGTACCGTCGGGACGAATCCTCGCCCGAGTGGACCCGTCTCACGACTCGACCCGACCCCGACGCGAGCGAGGGGACGAAAAGCGGGACGATCCGTTAACACCCGCACCCGCAGGAATTACAGTTACAACCGATCGAACACCCGCACGAACAACTCCAATCGATCGTCAGCGACAACGGCAGATCGGTCACGTCTTCCGCACCGAACCGCTCGTCAAAGGCGGTTTTGAGGCTCGTATCTGTGACGTCGTACGACATTCCGAACGACTGTTGGGTAGCCGACATCACGTATCGTTAGATATTTGTTATACTTAATATTATCTATCAAAATATTTATTTAAAAGCGGTAGAAAACACGTACCCGGCGTCGCCGACGCGCGAGACGTCAGTGCGGGTTCGCCGAGTCGCGTCGTCCGTCAACGTAACAGACGGGCGATTAACAGTCGCACCCGTAGGTCGACCCTTCGCAGGTGATCGAACAACCGCACGAGCAGGTGTCCGGACAAAGAAGGGTTGGAGCGCCGGTGCTGCAAGGGCCCGGGGTTATCGTTAGTCCGAGAATGCTGAGGTAATTCGTCTCGAACTTTTCGTCGAATATCGATCGAATTCGCTCGTCGATTCGTCCCGACGTGCCGTATTTCATCCCAAATGTTATTTCGTTGACCGACATCAGAATGGTAATTGTATTTGAAATACTTAATTTTTTCTAACATAGCGGAGAAGGGTACCGATCTTCGACGCGAGATCGATAAGCTCGCAGAGAACATCGACAGTGCGACCCGGAACGCGTTCGAGCGGACGGCGAACCGGGACTGCGCGGTCGAGGCCGTCGGGACGCGAAATCTTGGTCCCGTCCCAAAGCCCTCTAGAGTTCAGTAGCAACTGGTTCCCGTGAGGAACGGGACGCCTCTGGTGTCCACCCAAGAGGTGTCCCATGCACGCCACAATCGACGTGCGGTTCACGATTAGCATCGACGAGGACAAAACGGTACCGCTCGCCACCCTTGCCGAGTTCGTTACCGAGCAGAACATCGAATCTGTACTGCTCGAATCGATGGTCGAGAGCCTCGACGCGAGCCGCGTCGAGGCGCTCTGTGGCCAGAAACACGCGACTGGCAACGGTGATCGTCGCTTCCAACGCGCTGGTACCGACACCCGCACAGCCGTTACAACCGCCGGTGAACACGAATTCGACCTTCACTACGTCGAAGATACCGCCGCTGGCCACGACGAATCCAGCTACTTTCGCCCCGTCGAAGGCATTCTCAGCTTCGACGGGGAAAACCGCTATCAGCAGGACATCGCCGCGAAAAGCGTCGATCTCGCCACCTCGCTCAGCTATCGTGACGCTGCCGACCACCATCAATCGCCGCGCTAAAGAGTACGGCAGCAAGCTCAAGCAGTTCCTTCCAGAGTGTGTCGCTGACACAGATGCTGATGCGGTTATTCCTGACGGCACGAAGTGTCACAGTCAAGACGACGACCGTGCGTACCACTCTGTCCAGGCCACGCTCGGCGAAGACATTGCCGAAGAGTCACGCTCTCTGCTGGATCTCTCGGTGAACGCTGATTGGGACGAGACAGCCGCCGACCTCGATGACATCGACGCAGTCACTGACGACGCGACGGTCGTCAGTGACGCTGAGGAGGGTATCGTCACGGCATTTACCGACGAAAATCGCACTCACCAACTGGATCTTGTCCACGTCGGTCGGACGCTTGATTACAACCTTTGGGACGACGGTGTGTTCTCCTTGGACCGGCGAAACGAGATTGTCTCGGAGGTGATCGACGAGGTGTTCCATCTGAAGAACTCGGTCGCCAAGCACCGGCCAGACGAGGAGTTCGCGGCGATCCGCGAGCGGATCGCGCGAACGACCGAGCGTATCGAGAAGACAGCGTGGCAGTTGAATCAGTACGGGTCCGAGAAGGCAGCGGGGTATCTTCGGCGGTGGCTGCCCTCGATCGTGACGTTTGCCGAGCAGGCTGTCGAGGGGTTCGAGGTGCCGTGGACCTCGAACCCCGTCGAACGGTTGATGGGCGAAGTCAGCAAGCGGTGCAAGAACCAGTGGATGCGATGGACAACAGAGGGATTAGAGGCGATACTCCAGCTTCGGCTGGTGAAGTACGCTGATCCAGAGCACTACCAGTCGTTCCTCGATGAACTGCTCCAGCGATCGACCAAAACAGCAATGAGCTGTGTCCTCTCAATTGAGAGCACCAGAGGCAAACTCTAGACCGCTTTGCGACGCGACCGATTTATTGGAGGTGGTTCAGCCGGCGATCTACGTTCCCGACGTGGTCTACAGCTACAACTGGATGGACGAGGAGATTCAAGACAATGCTATCGAGGCATACATCGGCCATGTCAGAGATCTCCAGAAGGAGATTATCGAGCAGGACTTCGATGTCCGATTGATTCCGACAAACAAGGGCTGGAAGTACGAGCACTTCGTAGAGTACCGGGAATTATACAACGAGTTCGATTACGAGGAGTTCGCGTTCTACGCTGTCCAATACACCGGCGGTGATGCCGGGAACGCGATCAACGTGTTACATAGCCATGTCAGGAACTCCATCGCCGCCATAGACATGAAGGATATTTTCCTGATTGGACGGCTTGCGGGGGACGACCTGTTTGATTTTGCTCCGCGTGTTCGTGGGGCTACCGGACTTCGGCAGTGGAAAGATGCCTGTTCTACGGGGGACGGGCTTTCGCAGGATCCGTGGCCGGAGTTCCAGGAGAATCGGGAGGCCAAGCTTGCAGTTAATGACGGTCAGGAGCAGCGGCCTGTAAACGAGTTCAGCGACAAGAAAGAGGACAACTGAACAATGTTTGTATTCCTTGGTTCGTACAGCGGAGGCGGCGGAGGAGGTTCGTCGGATGACGATGATTCGCAGGATGGAGGATCGACAGATGACCAGTCTCAGACAGGTATTGATGATTTCGGCGGAGATGGTGAAGAAGTCGATGATTCTGATAGCGGTGCGGCTGCTGCAGGTGCGGCCGGTGCCGCAGGTGCTGCAGCTGGTGCTGGTGCCGCTAGTGGTGCTGCTTCAGGTGCCGGTACGGGTGCTGGTACTGTTGTCGAACCACCGGAAGAAGAAGATCCTGAAGAGGGTGAGGACGAAGAGGAGTCAGAGCCTGAATCACCGGAGATAGAAGAACCAGATCTCGAAGAGTCGGAAACGGAGCCGGAAGACGACATCAATGAGCCTGAGACAGAGGAAGACACGGAAGAAGAGTACGATTTTGACGAGTCTGACGACGTTGAAGAGGATACGGAAGAAGAGGAAGACGCCGACAAAGAAGACGAAGAGGATGAAGACGAGGACGAAGATAAGACAGTAGTCGTGGTCCAGGAAGTCGATGCGTTGAGCGCGATGTCCTGGGGCGTCCAGCCTGTGATGAAACGTGTTGAGGAGTGCTACGGCGAAGACGTTGAGGTCTTCTACAAACCTGCTCCTGTCCGAGAGATCGATCCTGAGCAGGAGAAACAGAAGTGGAGAGACGTCGGTCAGCAGCTGGGTATGCCTGTTGATCCTTCGTTCTGCGACGAGGATCCACCGGAGTCCACGGACCTGGTCAACAAGGCGTTCGAGGCAGCTATCCAGCAGTACCGTGGAGAGGATTATATCCGGGCGTTGTGGCAGCAAGGTGTTGCAACTGGCCATGACATCAACGACAGGGAGGTCCTGATCGACCTGGCGTCAGATCTCGGGATGGATCGGGAGCGTTTCGAGGACGATTTAGATGAGGTGGAACTGGAGTCTGGTGAGCGTGACGAGCTTCCGTTCACGTTTATGGAGATCCAGGGGAAGCCGGTGCCGAAGAATGGCCGTGTCCGGTACACGGATTTCAAGACTCAGTTCACGTTCCAGGGTATCGACGAGCAAAGTCCTCAGGACTTGCAGGGCTTCGTAGAGGAGCATGGTCCTGTAGCCACGCCCGAGGTCATGGAGGTCTACGGAATCCAGCGTCAGGAGGCGGTGCAACGTCTCCAGGATCTGGATAGTGTTTCGTCGTTCAAGGCCGGCGGCGAGCGCTTCTGGTATCTCGAGTAGCTTGGAGTCAATCCTTTAGCAGGTGAGATTTATTCGTCGATTCCTGCTTCTCTGAACATTTTCTTTCTGTGATCGGCAGTGTGAGCAGGCGTGCAGGGTGCCGTCGTTGTCAGCGAATACTCGCTTGTATTGGTCAGTGACGTGGTGGCCGCAGTTATCACAACGCAGGTTTGGTAAGGCCAGTCAGTTCGCCAGTGAAATCTTCGGAAACTGTGGAGGGGTAGATACCGGTGTGTATTGAGGTTCTCGGAAAGGGCTTTGTGTTATTACTGATGATCTTCTATTGTATCTGAGGCACTGCGACAGGTGCTAAAGCACGACTCTCTGCCAGATGACTAGACAGTAGCTCCGAGCCTCTTTTGTGTTGGTTACTCAGCTTTGCACGTTAGCGTCGGTGGTTGAGTGAACGAAGAGGTGGTCGATCTCTTCCATGAGGTCATCGACGCCACGATCATCGTTGTCCCGAACCCACGAGAGAAGGTTGTAGACGGCTTCCTTCAGCGAATGTTCGAGGTTCGCTCGAAGCGATGACGCTTTCGAGCGAACCGTCCCCAAGGCGCTCGACTCAGGATCAAGACGAACGAGACTGTAGGCAGCCATCAGAAGGTGCCAGTGCCGACTGGCACCTTCGTCGGTCTGCATCTCGCAGTCTCCTAGGCCGAGATCCTGCTTCGAGTCCTCGAAGAACGTCTCGATGCGCCACCGCATCCCGTAGGAGCGGATCACGTGCTGGGTCGGTGCGTCGATTTTGTTCGTGGCGAGGTACTTGACCGGGTTCTCTTCGTCGTCTTCGTCAGTTTCTTTCTCGGCGATGACCAGCTTCACGTCTCCCAGTTGGGAGACGGGAAGCTTCTTCGTCCAGATGTGGTAGGTCTCGTCCTCAACGTTACGCTCGACGGTGTCGATGCGCTCTGCCAGCGCATCGACGCTGATCTCTTCGCCGGCGTAGGTTACCTGTCGGTTGCTCCGGAGCGGGCCGATCCAGTCGTTACCGTAGGATTCGATGTGTTCGACGAGGGCAGAATCGTGAGCGAACCACGAGTCGAAGAGGTAGGTGTCCGCCGGGACACCTACCTCGTCTTCGAGTTCGGTGACGATCTCACGGGCGAGATCGTACTTGGTGTCGTGGTTTTGGTCATCTTCGTCCTGTTTTTCGTAGAGGCGGAAAGTGAGTGGGTAGGCAGTTTTGTCGTCAGCGTAGAAGGCGTAGATGAGGTCTTGGCCCCAGAAAGTGTCACCTTCGGCGTGATCATAGAAGTGTCCGACGCCGGGGACTTCGTCCCCGGCTTTCTCGGTGATCGTGTCGTCGAGGATGATGTAGCCATCCTTCGACCAACGTGTTTCGCCGTGTTTTTGGAGTTCTTCGAGGCGTTCGTGGTTAAATTGCTGTTCGTCCCAGTCGTACTCGGTGAGGAACTTGTTGAGAGCGCGTTTGCCGCTGGCTGGAAGAACTTCGCGTGCGATGCCCGCCACGGTCTTGTTGCTGGCCGCAACAAGACCTGTGGCGTAGGTTTTGGCATGACGGCGTTGTGCCGGTGACAGCGAGTCGAACTCGTCGAACACGCGCGTACACGACAGGAAATCCGTGATCGGCATCATCTGTCTTTGGCACTTCCTACGTCACGCTCCTACTTCAACGTGCAAAGCTGAGTTGGTTAGGAAAGAATCGAGGTTACTCTACTCTGATGGCATGTTGGCCAGTTTGCGGACTGTTTCCTTGCGATCCGGGAGTAAGAGGATCATCACGATCGCGCCGAAGGCAAGGGCAGTGATCAGACCGGCCCACTCGACCGGATCGCCAGCTGCAAGCCTCTCGATTGCGCCGTTCTGGCTCAGCAGTATAGTGGCAACCGCTGCGATCAGTGCCCAGCTTCCGATGATCATTGTCGCGGTGGACCTGTTTGGCGGATACTTGATCTCCGGGTGAGCCTTCATGAAGACAGACTTCGCACGGCTCCATGAGGCCGCTACAGTCGCGTACCAGGAAGCAACAGCAACCAGCGAGATAGCACTGCGAGTCTTGGTCGACTCGTTAACTATCTTGGCCACTTCGATCCCGCTGATTTTGAGCTTCACTTTCTTGTCGTCGATTCCCAGTACCTCTCGCACCTCCTTGTCAATCCTGACGACTCCCCGGTCGTTGATACGCGAAATAGTGCTACAAGTTTCGTCCGGCAACTGTTTGACGTCGATTCCTTCGTCTTCGACTTTCACGACCTTGATTTCAGAGAGTCTAACGAGATCACCATCTGTGATATCAAGTAAATCCCGGATCTCGGAGTCGATTGTGACACTCCCGCGTTCGTTCATATAAGCGATCGTTTGTTCGCTCATGCAATCAACTGGTTAACGAAATACTATATTTCTGTTGGTCATTCAAAATATTCCAATCAATTGGAACGTTTGATATTGGTGTATTGACGTTTCAGACTCAGTCGAATACAATCTGACTTGTATTGAGAATCTCCGATTCAATTAGCCATACTCATCATGTTCTCGTTTTTCCCTCTCGATTAATACTGAGGTTAGCACTCTGTCCGAGGATACATTCAAAAATCTATTCGAGGCTTGGGATTCGTTTCCTGCGTATTTTAGCGGTTTTCGCTTGATAGCTGATGATCAGCGGTTGTTCGAATTGTCCGGAAGAGAACTCAGCGTAAACGATGAGGGGTTAGAAGCCCTCGTTGAACGCGATCTGGACCCTGCAGTCGACATCGATTATTATCGTGGCGGGTTCGACCGGTACTATCCAGACGAGATCCGGAACGCTGCTGGTTTGCTTTATGGATTTGCATCAGAACTCAACGATGCGAACACTACCGTCACCATCGAACTTGGCCTTCAGAAGGGGCGAATTGCCTCGGAGCTCCTCAGCGAGGAGTTCTCCTCCGATTTAAATTTGAATCCTCTCCTTTGGTGGGCGCCATCGGATCTGTTCAGATGGATCGGAAGTCACAGCCCACATGAAGTTGCAGCTGAGCTATTCGAATACGAGTCCTTCCCTGTATTTCTCTTTCTTCAGGATGCTCCTGATGAGGTCTTTCCTGTTACAATGTGGACTGCGAGTAGCGTTGAAGCACTCCCAAAAGAGGAACTTGAGGAGGCTGCCGACCAGTACTTTGACTGTATGTCTGCTTCCCGAAAGTTCACTCACTGGCGTGGAGACCTTTCACCAATCCACCCTTCGATAGTTGAGGGTCTTTGGGAAACCTGCGATAGCGAACAAGTTTCTCCTCTCTATTCATACTCTCTGTTAGGTGTTCTCTCCGCAGCTGTTGACCATGACGGCCAGATGATGCAGTTCCAATTCTCTAATGAACCTGAATTCAATCCTCGGCTTGACTTGTCTGAGCAATGTGTAGAGTGGGGCAATGACGGAATATGTGCAATTCGAGATCTCCACCAATCGTTTGAAGCTGAAGAGAAAAAAGATGCATTTCGAGATCTCTGGCAGTTAGCTATAACTGAACACTGTCGAGGTACAGAGCGTGGTATCGAAATGCTTCCAGAGGTCATTGAGGATGTTAAATCGAGTTACCAAGACCTCCAGGTATCTGCTGTCGAAGAAAACTTCGAAGCTCTGAGTGACGTACTTGAAGACACGCAGACTTTAATGGCTGGATTAACTGATCGGCTTTCATCGGCAGCCAATGAAACTTCTCAAGATATTCAACGATTGACGTTTACACTCCTTGGTGCAATCGTCGCGAACATCTTCTTGGTACTTCGATGGAGCGACCGAAGTCTAGTGCCACCATTTTCGCTTTTTGTTCTTATTGTGATTGTTGGATTCTACCTCCCCCTCATTCAAGGAAGAATTGAGGATCTGAACCACACAATCACAGAAGTGAAGAACGACTATGAATTCTACGAGAAGCATATTCGCCGGTTCAACAAGGACCTATTCCGGTTTGGTGATCTTGAAGATCGGAAATCAGCATACGTGAAGTTAGCTGAAAAGCAACGCCAGCGGGCACAAACCCAGCTTCGAAGAGTCTTCTACGCTCTACTCACCGTTTGGTGCGGATTGGCCATCTGGTCTGGGTTCGCATATTCGTTCGGACAACCGCAGTCGCTTGCGTTAGCGTTCTCTGGTGTAGTGCTTGCCATCCTTTCTTTTGCCCCCACTGATGGGCCGTTCGGTCACGGCGGTTACGACTATTTCAGCAGAAGTGCGGCGGTAGTCACTCTTGTCATCATCTTCCTTTCGTTCGCTTACCCCCTACTTCCGCTGTCTATCGGAAGCATCCAGAACTTCTGATTGGACTGTTCCGACGACACATTTTTGAAACCCACCTGAGTCTGATAGTCTGTGTCAATTATACGAGCGAAGTCTATCGATTCTCTCTATGAAGAATGCAAGGATTTCGACCTTGTGCTTGTGCCGGATGCGCCGATGGCGAGCGCCCTGAACCGGCGTCTTGACCAACCTCACTTCGGACCATTCGCGATCACACCACGGCGCCTGGCTGCCCGACGTCGAGAACAGGCCGAAGATCGACTCGCGTTCCTCGAAATCATTCAGACGACTGACCTCAACTGGAAGGAGACGTCCTATGCGGTCGGGAACATCCTCCAGTGCTGGGAGTATCAGGGGACGGCTGACGCTATTCTGGACTACGAGCAGTTCGCGACGACGGCAACGCACACTGCTGTCGACTGTATCACAGAGATGGACACGACGTCTAACCGTCTCACTGAGTACAGTATCGAAGCCGACACGTCGGTCGCTGTCGTCGGCTTCAAGCAACTTACCGAACTCGAACGCTCGATCCTTCCCCCAGACTACGAGACGGTCGACCCGTTCACCGACGAGTCATTCGATCATCCACCCTTCCGCATTCTCGACTCACCGGCCGCAATCGTCGACGCGGTCCTCGATACGGTCACACCGGAGAACGCCGACGACGTGGCTGTCGTCCTCGATGCAGCTAGTCAGTATTCCTCGCTCATTGAGTCGGCGCTGGAAGCTGCAGAGATTCCATATTACGGTGGTCCGGGGTTCAATGACGATGCTCGTCACCGCGCATTCCTACAGCTCCTTCGAAGTGCCCACGCTGGCCGGGATACGCGAGTAGGCGACGTTCGACCACTCCTCACCCAGCTCGGGATGCCCGTCGACATCGAGCACGACGAGAAGCGTCTCTACGACCTTGACCGCCCGGAAGTAGACTGGCTCCTTGAGTTCCGTGATGAGATTCGGTCCCGCACATTCGAGGAGGTCATCGACGAATACGAAGCAGTCACGGACGCCTCTATTGACGCCTTCAGAGAGGAACTCGCGACGCTCGGCCTCCTTGACGACGCTGTCATCGAACCGGCAGTTGACCGTCTCGAGTTCTATCTACAGTCGTACGAAGTTCCTGTGGATCGGGAGAACGAAGGTGTCCTATTGGCAGATGCAAAATCGGCTGCTCACGTCGACCGCGCTGTCGTGTTCTATCTCGCCCTTGACGAAGGTTGGACACATTCGTCGCCCCGCCGCCCGTGGGTCGACCGAAATCAGGAGTTCGAGCGGAACATCCGGCAGTTCCAGCTCCTCCTGCAGAACGGCGTCGACCAGTACTACCTCGTGCAGGACACCGCCGGTGGAACGCCCGTCACCCCGTGCCTATACTTTGAGGAACTGTTCGATGAGGAGTTCGACCGATTCAGTGATTTGGACTCACTGCAGCATTCACGGGCGTCTCGAACGACACAGGACGGATTCGAAAAAGAACCACTCGATGTCTCCCCCGAGGAAGTCACCGCACTCAGCCAGTCGAGCCTGAACTCCTACGTCAATTCACCCCGCGATTACTTCTTCAGCCGACTCGTCGACAATCCGGATAAGGATCACTTCAGGGAAGGGAACCTGTTCCACGACTTCGCGGAGTTCTATGTCTCGCATCCGGACGCCATCACGTCTGATACACTCGACGATGTAGCCGCAACCATTCTCGACGAAGTCGACCCGTTCCTCCGGGGCGTCGACCAGGAAGTCCGACTCACTAAGTACCGTGTCGGTCTCCAGACCATCGTTGAATACCTGAATGCAAACTCTCCTCACGGTGACACCCTGGTGACGCCTGACGGTGGTCGGGGAGAGAACTTCTTCGCCGAGTATTACGACCGCCCCATCGATGCGTCGCACACCGAACGCTGGTTCGAGAACACTGATCTCGGGTTGAAGGGCAAGATCGACCTCGTTCACAGCCCGACCCGACTCCTCGACTATAAGAGTGGCTCAAAGAAGTCAGCATACTCGATTGTAAAGCATTCGGCGATTGATCCACCGAGCGATAAACCGAACTTCCAGGCGTTGCTGTATCTCGCTCACCAGCGGACTGAGCACCCGGATGAGGAACTGCGATTCACGTTCTTCCACTTCCTCGAAACGCTTGACGATGTGGTGACTGGGGATGGATCTCTCGAGGACTGCCTCACTACGGTGACCTACTATCCAGTCACCTTCGAGGAATACATCGCGAGCCCAGCTGTCTTCATGGAACTGCAGGAAGACGCCGCGAACGACTGTAACAAGACCTTCTCGAAGTCGACATTTGAAGTCTACCGAGCGGTGTTGGATGCGTACGAGTTCCCGGACACCAACGACAGTGACGAACTCATCGGATCCGAGTTCGGAGACGCGCTCACAGAGCGATTGATTGCTGATGTTGGGGACTACAAGTACGTGAAAAACGGCTGTAAGCAGGCCCTGAGACACCTGCTCCGTATTCGCAACCAGAACTATTTCACCGGCGATGTGGATGCATTCGAGCAGTTCGTCCAAGATCGCCTTTCGGAGTTGAACGACCGTCGTGCCGGTGATGAGCGCTTCCCGGTTCAGGGACTCGGTGGCGATCCAAACTATCGGTACGTGGACAACCGCGATTGCATCCTGGAGGGTGAGTCGCGATGACTGCACCAAACGACCAACAGCAAGACCTCATCGACAGCAAACAGGGCATCCACGTCGTCGACGCCGGCGCAGGGACTGGAAAGACGTTCACCGTCACCCGTCGCTACGCCGAAATCGTCGACCAAGACGATGTCGAACCTGAGGACGTCCTCCTCGTGACGTTCACCAACAACGCGGCGACGGAGATGAAGGACCGAATCGTCGCCCACTGTGACTACGGGATGCGTGAACTCTCGGACGCACCGATCCAGACGTTCCACAGCCTCTGTCACGACATCCTCATGGAGCACGGCTTCGAGGCACCGACGCTCCTCGGCATCGACGACCGCATCACGGGGTCCACACGTGTCCTCGAAGACGAGAACGTCGAGAAGGCGCAGTTCCGCGAGTTCATCCGTCGGTTCAGCGACGACCATCCCGAGTACGACGACTTCTTCCGCGCCGTCGAGGAACCAGTCGAACTCCTCGGGTTAATTAATCAGCTTGCAGCGAAAGGTGTCTTCCCGACGGCTCAAGGCTGGTATCGCAACGGCGAGCGGTATTTGGACGGTGATTTCGAGGCGTTCCGCGAGATCTTCGACGAATTGAACCAGCCCCGAAACGACGGGAACAAGCAGTCGAAGCTTCGCTCGAAACTCGGAGGCTATGGGGATGACAAGTGTTATCTCCCAGACGCGCCCGAGGAGGACGAGATCCGTGGTGGATGGGGTGAGAAGCAGGTTCCTGATGGCGTCGCACAGCTGGTGTTTGACGAACAGCGAGAGGCCCTCAAGAACTTCGTTCACGACGTCTACCACGAATACCTTGAGTTCGCACTCAGTCGGAACTACCTCAACTTCAGCTTTCTTCAACTATTTGCGTTCGTCCTGCTCTGTGACGACCATCGACTCCGCGACGACGTCGCGTTCGAGTACGTGATGATCGACGAGTTCCAGGATTCTAGCGAGATCCAGTTCAAACTCGCACTCCTGCTCGCGGACACGAACAATGTCTGTGTCGTCGGCGACTGGAAACAGAGCATCTACTCGTTCCAGTACGCCGCCGTCGAGAACATCACCGAGTTCGAGTCCCGCCTGGATCGGTTCGTCGACGAGCTCAACGAGGACCACGAACGAGTGTCGTGGCCAACCCGCCCGATCATCGATATCGAGCTCGTCGAGAACTACCGGTCGACGCAGGACATTCTCGACTTCTCCGAGCACAGCCTGGTGACACCCGCGGCGAGCACGGACGACGTCGACGAGACGGCTGTGCGAGATAGAGTTGTGTCGCTCTCCTCGAACGCCTCGCACGAGAATTCTCAGATAGAGGCGATTCAACACGAAGACGAACACGAAGCCATTCTGACCAAGATTCAGGAGATCGTCGGGAACGACGCGTATCAGGTCGAGGAGGATGGGGAACTTCGTTTGCCAGAGTACGGTGACATCGCCGTCCTCACCCGGACTCGTGACTTCGGCCGAGAACTCCTCTCTGTCGCCGAGGCGTATGGGTTGCCGATGGCATACGAAGGAGGCATCGAGTTGTTCCGGTCTGACCCGGCGAAGCTTCTCCTGGCGTGGCTGCGAATCCTCGAATCCGACGCGGAGCGAGGATGGGCAGTCGTGCTTGAGGAAGCTGGCTACCCGCTCGACGAAGTCAAACACGTGCTCGATAGTGAGGAGTACCCCACCAACATGCAGGCGTTCAAGTCGGAGCTTGCGTCGCTGGAGACGGTCGGTGGGGTTGCCCAGCGCGTGTTCTCCCAGTACGACTACGACGGGGCCTATGCCGACGTGCTGCTGACGACGATTCAGTCCGTCCACAGCGCGACGACATTGACACGAGGTGACCTCATTCGATTCATCGAACGCGGCATCGAGGACGGAAGCACCCACGAGGTCCACGCGAGCGCCGGTATGAATTCGGTGACGGTCCAGACCATCCACGCGGCCAAGGGACTCGAGCACCCCATTGTCGTGCTCGCGAACATGAACTCCCATTGTTTCCCACCGTCAGGTGGGAACAGTAACGCGATCACGTTCGACGATCCGATCGGGATACGCCAGCGGAAACTCTACGCCGACGATCACGGGTATCCTCACATCCACGACAACTGGCGAGCCGACGTCCTTCGAAAGTGCCTGCCGCGTGGATACGATGAGGAACGACGCTTGCTCTATGTCGCGATGACGCGGGCTGAGAGCCACCTCGTGTTCGCTGCAGGCGAGAGCCCGAACACGTTCATTGAAGAGCTCCCGGTCGACCTCGAGGAACTAGAACCCAACGTTCAGGAAGATGATATCGACGAGACGACACAGGCACACTTGCAGATTGCTGTGCCGACGCCGGATGGTCCAGTCGGTCACTCGCCGCATACGCTGATGCGTGACGATGTGTTCGAGGATGTCGATGGCGGGAGAGGGACAGCGTTCGGAACGCAGACCCACGAGTTCGCTGAGCGGTACGTACTGGAAGGAGACATCGAGCCCTCGAACGACGACGAACGTCACATCAAGTCGTTCATAGACTCGCTCGATGGTGAGCTTCGAGTTGAGGAGGATACGTATCTGCCACTCACTGTCGACGGAGAGCAGGTCACCATCTCAGGAATCGTCGACCTCGTTCACCTTCGTCCCGATGCCGTTGAAATCATCGACTTCAAAACTGACCTCGGGCGGCACGCCGAGAATGAGTATCGGAAGCAACTCAGCGTGTACTATCACGTGCTGAATGAATGGTTCCCTGGTCGAGAGGTGACCACAGGGATCTTCTATACTGCACAAGGGGTCCGTGTTGATATTGATCCACTCTCGAAAGCGGACCTAGTCGTGCTGATTAGTCAAGAACAGCGTTCGGAAGCCAGCGTTCTCGAGTAGTCGTACCGCAAATCCAGATGTTTCCTACACAACGTCTTCGAACATAGTTGGACTTTGTTCGGGGACAAATTGTTCGACGGCAACGGAGCCTTCAGAGTGGGAAGAACATCTGCGCACTCAGCACTGATCGAGGTGAACTGAGGCTGTTTGATACTCGTCTGGAGCCATGCAAGCGTTTATACGGTAGAAGAGTCAAGATTAGGTTGACCAATGAGTCTTGATGAGGCGGTTGACGAAGCGCTCGCGACGTACAATATGTCGCGCAGCCAAGAGGCCGAAGAAACGGGCCGAACAGTCGCCACACTCCAAGACTAACGGCACTTCTTAGTCGAGGTTCCGAATCTTTTCAGCGAACTCTGCTTTCGATAGCCCTGGCGTTTCCTTCAGCTCCGGATAGCCTGCGCGTTCGACGGCCTCCTCGACGAACTCGATCCAGAGGTCTTCGTGCTGCTCCGCATAGACGATCTTCGCCTCACTCGGGTACATATCCAGCTCGTATGCGGTCAAGTCGATTTCGACGGCGTGTTTCCGTTCAAGTGTTCTCGCGCCGAAGCGGTACAGGTGCTTGAAGAGGACATTCTTCCGTCGAACGGTCAACAGCCGCTTCGATTCGTTGATGTACTCATTAACCCATTCCCGCCAGTCGTACGTCTCTGGATCGACTTCTATAGACGTTTCCGGCATGGAGAAATTCGGATTCAGACGTCGGAGGTAGAACTGGATCAGTGCGACAGCCGTCCGGTGGTTGGCGTTCGGAAGTGCGTGTTTCAGAATCAGGTTCGAGGCGAGTCGGCCTGCAACGGCTGTTGCTGGGCCCTCCCACGACGTCCGATCAAGCACGTCCGGCAGCGCGTCGACGTCAATTTTCTTGTACGCCTCGACAGGAACACCTTCTTCTTTCTCGTTTTGAGCGATGAGGGCGCGGTAGATCTCGAGTAGACGAACGACGATGGTGCTGTTGTCCTCGCTCATCTTCGCGAGTGACTCATTCAGGTTAAAATCGATCTCACGAACAGGCTCACCGCCGACGCGGGACGTATAGACGACGTAGAATTCTTCGTCGATATCGTATTCCTGAACCTTCACTGCGACGTCGTCATCGTAACCGACGATCTGCGAGACGATTTCACCAGGGTCCGGATGGACGAAGTCAAGAGAGAATTGCTTGTCACCGGGATGGTGGTAGTAGACGTGGCCCATCTGGTATGCTATACTCTTTCGTCAGTACTTATTAACCCAGTTTGTCGAACAGGGGGTTTATATGTAAAGCGTTGTGCTGGCGATTGTGTTCTGCGTGATTTTGGAGGTGAAAATCTATTCGCAACCAACAATAATGGGGTGAGTCACTGATCTATGCTCATATTCATGTAGCCGCCTTTAACGACTTCCTCGAAGGGATCTCCACGAACCAGGGATTCAGCGTCCGACACATCTTCGAGTACTATCTCAGAGACGAACCGCGTCTCTGACGCCCAGTTGGGTGTCCCTGGCTCAGGAACGTGAACAAGCCGAATCACATACGAGCGATCTTCTCGGAGGAATGCCTTGCAGCGACGGTATTCGTTGGTCGTTAGTCGGAAGTGGAACGGTGGGGTTCGGCCGCCGACTGCTTTCACCTCCACGGGAACGAACTGGTCGATACCGAATTCTCCACGTGGACCTGACAATGGACCGAACGGGTCGATCACGTCGAACCCGGGGCCCTGTTCAAGCGTGACGTTACAGAGCCTGACCAATGGGTGGTCCCGAAGCCGTCCATCTTCAAGGTGATCACGCCAGTCGACGATAGATTCCCGCGTTAACCCACCGCCCGACAATAGCGGCAGTAGTTCCTGTTCCCAGACTCGGTCGAGGTGCCAGATGTGATTCCCATTCTGCTGATCGTCGTGCAGCGCACGGAACGTCGAGCGAATCGTCCGAATCATTCCGATGGGTTGGTCGTCAAGCCAGACTGCAGCATCATCCAGTATCGCGACGAGCGTCGCAGCCTCGCCTTGCTGACCGCGACCACGATACTGCGTACTACCGCCACCGCCGCCACTCCCGGTCGTCCGCGTTGAGGCGCTTTGCACCTCGAACCCTGCATCGAGAAGGCTCTCGGTTGAGAATTGCTGTCCACTTATGGCCGCAGACTGGAGGTCAGCAAGTGCGCCGTCCTGGTGGTCAGCAGCGGAGACCGTCGCTTCATTTTCCGGTAACTCTCCCTCAAGGATATACCGTCGCAGCATTGTCTTCAGATCCCCTGTTTCGTTCGCGATAGCTCCGGAAAGTCCCTCGAGGAAGGGAGTGACGACCTGCGACCGGAACCGGTCTTCGGGTGAATAGTAGAATAACAGCTCGCCGTCTGCGTCCTCATTCTGTAATCGGTCAGGGAGTCGGTCCACCCACTGAACGTTTGACTCCGTCGATAAGGCGCGAAGCCGCGACCGCCACACATCGACGTCGTTGAGATCCGTCGTCTCCGTCCGATCCCAGACGTTCATCACAGCGAGCACACGGACGTAGGCGGACGGAACTGACTGTGGGAAACATGCTGTCGCGTCGAGCGCTCTCGCGTTCTTCGCCAGCCAATCAATCACGTCCGATTCGCGGCCGCTTTCGGACTCCAAGATTATCTCCCGCCACGGTCGCCGATCCTCGCCAAAGAGCCGATCGAGAACGAATCTAAGCTCGTGAGGAAGACTCTCTCGAACGTCGCGAACGAACATTCCTTGGGGCGATGTCCCGTCCAGAGTAGTGGCTTCATCGCCGCACAAGGCCCGCTTGAAGTCTTGAACAGCGATGTCCTCCTCGCGCTCGATTGCTTCAACGACTTCGTCGACTGTCGGAGCGACCACGCCGTCGAAGCGCTCAACCAAGGCGACAATGGCGTCAAGCCGTTGCCGGAGGTCTCGACGCCGTCTCGTACCCAGAATGCGTGCGACGTCGTCGACGGGGAAGGTTCGCCGCTGCCAACGCTTCGTGAGCTCTGCCGGAGAGAGATCATCGTCGAGTGCCTCTCGGAACGTCGCGATCGTCGTCGGTTGTTCGGCAAGGAGCGAGACAGCGTTCGCAAGCCCGTCGAGGGTGAGCCCGTCGTCGAAGGCTGCTGAATTGAACACGAAGGCTTCTTCACCGTCTCGAGGCGCGTAGAGGCCCGATTTCGGGGTGTCAAGATCGTCCTCGATCACCTCGGGGAACTGTTCAGCCACTCGAAGTTCTGCGATTGCGGCGTCTAAATCATCTGCAAACTCGCGGATACGGTCCTCACTCCGCTGTTCGAGTGATGCAACGAGGAGCACCATCCGATCACGGAGCGCCGAACGGAATTCGGCGACTGACTCGTCCGTGAATGTCAGCTCGTCCGCTTCGAAGATAGGCTTCGACGCGTCGACCCGAGCAATCCCGAGAGCGTTGGTGAGACGGGTAAACGGCCCTGACGCAGTTCGGGGGAGGAGCCAGTGACCGCCCTGTTCGACGGCACGGCGTTCCCACGGCTTCGGTGACTGATCCTCGTAGTAGCGACCCTTGTCGGCGTTCTCTGCCAGCCACTCTAGCGACGTGACTTGCCACTCACCGCTACGCTTAATCGGGAGGTGAGAGAGAAACGGTATGTCGACGTCCTTCGCTGCTGGGTCCTCTGCAGGCAGCTGACGTAGAATCGGTTCCAGGAGCGCCGTATAGGCCGCGTTCCAATCATTATCCCGGTCGTCAGGGATATCGAGAGCGACCGGTTCCTCGCGTAGGCCGTCGACGGCGAGGACTTCGAGGAGCCGGTGCAGGTGCCACGCAGCTTCAGTTGCATCGAACGAACCGACTGGTTTCACCCCCAGCTTTCGGAGGAGTTCTTCAGAGAGATCAAGATCATCAGGATCGATGTGCGGGAAGAGTCGTGAGGCCCGGGCACCACGCGACCCCGTCTTTACGACTGTATAGGCAAATCGGGCAGCGTCATCTCCCCAGCGGCCTTGGAGTTCTGGATTCACTGTTACAGTTGTGTCCCAGACTGTCATCTGGCGAAGCTGCCAGTTCAGGAGTGTCGGAACTGATTTCGACCATCCGTAGCCGTCACGCTGATGACCATGCGAGCAGGTCCATCCCGTCTCAAGTATCGACTTGGTGAACTGGCCTTCGTACCGGTGAAGGAGTTCGAGCAGATTCTCTTCGCCGAGCTGTTGAACTGCGTCTAGGTCGTCGAACCAGATCCACGTTGCGAGGAAGACGTCTCTGAGGACGCCATCTGTCTTGACGTTACATTTGTTCGAGTGCTCGGCAGTCGTCTGCGGATGTCTTCCTGGCGCCGTGATCCACTGTTGATAGACATTTCCTGCGTCTGCTAGAGAACGCTGGAGTGCGCCAGCACTCTCTGGGACACCGTCACCCGCCAGAAAGTCGTCTGCAGACCACTTGACGGGATCCCAGGATGCGTCGCCTCGTGTTCGTGGATGTCCGGGTCCATACATCCACACCGTCCGGATATCGGGAAGCACCGAGACACCGAACAACGAGAGTGTTTTCGCGATTCGCTCGTGAGCGTCGTCAGTCTCAAGCGCACCGGCAATAGGAACCCACGCCTCTTCAGTCGGTGCTGGCCATGTCGTACTTGCATCTCCATCGAACGTGTCCCAGTCTTCAGTCGCATCCTCTCCGTGGGCTAGTGCCCGGATACGCTGCCAATCGTCGCCAAGTATCGTTTCCCGGATAGTATGGGTGCCTCCATCTCGCGGGAGGGTGAGACGATTATTTCGGAGGTTCAGACGTCGGCGGAGGTTTTGCCGCTGGTCACCATCTGATCGTGCAACCGCGGATTTCACGTATTCAGTCGGAACAAACGAGCCCTCGTCCGTCTGAAGGTCCGTCGATTCGCTCCCAAGTTTATTGATCTGCTTCGCAAGGAAGTAGAAGTCTAGTGCCTTCACACGCGCCGAGTCATCCATTGCGAATGTGTCCAGGAGTTCGCGGAAGTAGCTCGGCGTGCCATCGTAGACACGGACCCCCCACGGTCGACCAGCGAGGTCAAGAACGCGACGGGCCCGTTCGTTCTGTTCGACCGCTCGATCCAAGAAGTAGACTCGGAAACTCGACTTCTCACGCGGTACTTCAGGCGGTTGGGTGTCTCGTTCCGGTGAGTTGACATCCCAGATGACTGACCGTGTGCGGCTCGTCCCACGCTCGTTCGGATTTGGTCCCGATCGTGCTTCGATGGGAACGAGCAGGGTACTATCCGCCGCACCACTCTCAGAGTGCGTTCCATCGGAGTCGTCACCGACTACTCCGTTCTCGCTCGTGCGACGGCAGGGGAGGAGGTATACTCCCTCCAGGTGCGAGGAGAGCATGTCGAGCGTTGCTGACAGCTCATCGTCGTTCGAGCCAGAGCGGAGTATCGTCTCGATAGTACCGACAAATAATGCCCGAGCAGTACTAGAGTTACAGACGAGATGTGACGTATCCTGGCCGACCATTTGCCGGTCGAGATGGCTGCCAAGGATAGCCCCCCATGAACGGGCAATCTCGGTTGAGAACTGTTCTGCATCGTCAACCCAGAGGAGCGCCTCGATCCTCTCCTCCCATGTGGCCGGGACGGAACGACAACCTTCGAGTGTTTTCTTCGTCGGGAAGTGGCGGTCAACGACAGCGTCGGAAACTGATTCATCAAGCGAGTCGGTCACCTCGAACAGTGCGAGGAAGCCATCGCGCACGGTGCCGTCCCAGTGCAGAAGCGACTCCCCGGGTACAACAGGTGTCGATATCCCGTCTTCATCGCTAACTGTGGGAACGCACGGCCGCTCACGGAGTTCTTCATAGACTGCGGCACGGAACCATGTGAGCAAGCTCGCCTGTGAACTCGGGTTGTCCGGGTAGCTCTTCGGTGGTGGCGGGAGGAGGATCCACGGATAGCGGTCGCCAAAGTTGCTCCCGCCAGCTGCTTCGGCAACTCGAGCTACGAGCTCCACTCCTCGTTCGAGGACTGCCTGATTCTCATCGAGGCTGTTGAGACTGAGATCCTTCCGATTCGTCTCGACCGTGAAGTGCCCATGGAGACAGAACGGGAGCGAAACGTCCCGTGTATTCTCGATCGGTACGTGTTTACCCCGAAGTCTCAACAGCCGGTTCAGTGTGAGCCCGTGATATCATCTCATTGTTGTTGACGACTCGGCGAAGTTCTTCGTAGGGATTGCGTCCCTGCTGGCGCCATGTCGCCAGCAGGGACAAGATCGTCTCGTGAACGAACATACCTCGATCGTTACGGAGTGTCCCGATGATTTTCCGGAGAACGACTGGTTCACGAAGTGCGTTCTCAGCTGCGTTGTTCGTCGGGGAGACCGCTGGCTCACCGACGAAGGTGAGCCAGTGGTCGATCCCTCCTTCGATTTTCCCGAGTAGTGTTGCCACTGGTTCGTCGGTTACTGACCGCCCCACGAGCGATCTAAGCCCGTTCTGGCATGAGCGGTGCATCTGTGCTCTCTCACGAAGACTCGGGTCGGTCTCCAGCCACGACTGGAGACCGACGAACATCTGCTTGAGATACCGGTAAACGGGTTCTGCCTCCTCGTGGTCACTAGCAGCGTCTTCAGCTTCTCGGAGAAGATGTGCCCAGCACCGCTGAAGGTTACTGCTGAACGCTGGATACGCCGTCCACCCATCGCAGATGACCGTTCCCGGGAAGTCCTCGCCGAGGACTTCCGCGGGAACATCACTTCCACGACTCTCCCTTACGGCGTATAGCGTGTGCTCGCTCGTCCGAAACGTCCAAATCCACGCCTGCTCACCCTCGCGTTTGATACCGGTTTCGTCAACGTGAACGATCTCTGCTTGCTGAATCTGTCTTCGAATCTGTTCGTATTCGCAGCGACCGGCGCGCGCAGCGCGCTCGGTCGCGTGCCACGCGGACGCGCCCGAGAGTTCTAATCCATGCAGTTGCTCGAACCGGTCAGCGATTTTCCGGTAGGGGAGGCGGTGATCGTACCGAGAAAGTGCTGCTTGAGAGATGACGTTCACCCCGAACTGCCCCTCATCGGGGCAGTCGGGGTGTGTAGCAACGGTTTCTGTTCCACAAGAGCTGCACTGGTAGTAGTGACGGTTGTACCGGGTGATTTCTGGTGGCTGTGGATCGGGAACCTCCTCGACGAGTCGGGGGCTGACGCCCACCGACTCGTCGAAGTGTTCGCCACACTCGGGACAACAGTCACAGGTGACATCGATCTCTTTGTCGGGATCTGCTGTTGCACGCCACTCAGGGTCGTGACCGTCCTTCCGTCCGGGAGTACCGCCATCGGTTCGAACATTCTCGTCTTCGTCGTCCTGCGAGGTCGGGGACTCGTCAGTCCCCGACCGTCGCTTACTGGGCGGTGTATGCGGATTTTCGTATTTGCGAAGGCGTGTTTCGAGTTCTTCTATCCGCTCGTCCTTCTGATCGATTTTCTTGTCCTTTCGCTTGTTCTCCCGTTCGAGTTCTTCGACTCGTTGCTCAAGTTGGAGAAGCCGAGAAAGGAGCTCTTCTTTGGTGAAATCGTCTGCGTTCACAGACTCCACCAACCAGTAGTGACAGCAGAAGTAACGGGATGGGCTCCGGTGCGGAGCCCATCCCTGAGAATCGTATCCGAGGTCTGCTGCCTGTTCATATCGCGTCCGTTGAACGCTTCCTACGAGAGAGTACCGAAATCAGCCCGGGCTAAACACATACCTCGATCGGATAGTAGAGGTATAGCGGATATTCCTGTGGCCGCTCTCGTTCAGTTCTCGTCTGCGGAACGAGCAACTGCGTGGGTGCGTCGTCGTCAGCAAACCCGAACTGGTCGAACTGCTCGTCCGCGAACGATGTGTCCGTTCCCCTGACAGCCACCGTAACTGTCTCATGACGCACTGTCTCGCTATCGAGTGGCCCAGGGGTACGGTCGACATCCCACCGCTCCCGGCTTGGTTGCTCCGTGCCGTCGACGCGTTCGAGCAGCAATGACTCGATCCCGCCAAACTGGATGAGCGTCTCGGGTGTCAGCGTTTCACTCGTCGTGCCTTCACCGTCAGCCTCCTTCGAGAGATACGACCAGAGCCGTTCGGCCCGACCAGCACTACCTCTGTCGGACGATTCAGGCAGTGGAATATCGAACTCCTCGAGGAGGTCTCGCCACTCCGTGTCCTCGAACTCAACGAAAACAGCTGTGCGGAAGGGGTCACCGTACCATTCGTCGACATCGCCAGTGAGGAGCGCCGATGCTCGGTCTGCAACAGGATCGTCTGCCCCAGAGGCTGTTGTCAAGGGGACCGGAAAATCGAAGAGCGGGAGTTTACCGATGTCCTCCCGAGCGGCCTGGGTCAGCTCCTCGGTTCGCTGATCAGCATTCGAAGCCGTGGTGAGTGCCTGGATCGCTTCGTTCGAGACAGCACCACGAAGATCGAACGCAGACGTATCGTACCCTAACGACGAGAGCAACGCAGCAGTGACGTACGACCGACTGAGCCTGACGCGAAGCGTTTCATTTGTAGCACTCTCGTGGCGTGTCCAGATCTCGAATGCATCCCCAGTAGCGAGTATTGACTTCAGCCCAACCCCCTTATGTCCGATTTCTTGGTCGCTGTTCCCCTTCGAGGATTCGCCAATCATCGTGACGGCATCCTCGACATCCGGGTCGAACATATCGAAGGGGTGGCCGGTGTTCGCGACGAGAACGCCTTCGTCGTACACTCCAACGTAGACGCGGCCACCATCAGTGTCTCCAGGGATTGCGTCACGGGCGTTCTGGAGGAGTTCCAGAATTTCTCGCCCTTCGTGACCGCCGGCGATTGCTCGCTCTGCGTTCCCGCTTTTCACCTTGTCTCGGAGGCGTTCAGAAACCGTGCCTGAGGACGACGCCGCAGAAAAGTCATCGAGGAAATGGTCCCAACGATCGCTCCACCGCTCGAAGAGTTCCGCTTCCGAAAGGTGGTCTACGACCGCTGATTGACTTGCCATGCTATCGACAGATGCGCAAATAGTTAATAAATTCCATGGAGACGTTGCCGATAATCGTGAAGTGAGGGGTTTGATCCTCTACCGATGGCTGGTTATCCGGGTTCAACAGCTGTGAACTCCGTCAGATTCAACTCCCGTGTTTCGGCGAGTTCCTGGAGAATCTCTGTTCGATCTCTACCTGAAGATGTGTTCTCATCGGAGTCACCAACAACTCTGACAGCCAAGTCTTCCCGCAACCATGCTGATCGAATTCTCCTCTGAGAGCTGCGTATTACAACTCTCACAGTGAACTTCGTCGGTTACACCAGCACCGATCGCATACGGTGCACGGACAGTGTCGGTTCGATCACTATTACCTACTGTGAATTCGATTTCCCCGCGTTCGTATGTCACAAGCGTGAAGGCAGAAGGTTTGGTATTCACCTCTATCGCGTGTCGGCGATAAATTTCCCGCTGTTTCTGAGCATATCCTTGTTCCTTCTTTTGTAGGAGTTCCTCTAGCTCAGTTTCGAGGTCTTCTTTCTCGGCTTTGAGTTCACGCCGCTTCTCAAGTGCTTCTACACGTTGTTGCTGAGAGTCTGCGTCGTCGACGTCCGTGGATAAGTTCTGAAGACGGTTCGAGAGAGCATCTATCTCGCTGCGATGGTCGTTAATTCGCTGTTCCTGAAGCTGCCGGTACTCTTCAAACTCTGAATCAGCAGCATGAGATGCCGACTGACGAATTTCGTCGATCTCCTCCTGAACCCCTTCTACAGCGGCTTTCTGTCCAGTAGTGATTGCGTTTGCCAGCTTATCCGGAGCAATCGTCACGTCGCTCTGGTCACTCCCTACAGTCACATCGTCACGCCAGTCCGATTTTGGGCTGAAAAACTCGTCGACAAGTATCTCTGTAACACCAGGGAGTTGATCGTTCGACTCAACGTCGATCGTCACAGCTTCCAAGAATTGGGTCTGGTACTCGCTAACTGTCTCGACGTCAATACGGACGAACACGCAGATGGCTGTCCGGTCATAGTATGGACTGAACGCCGCGTCTACAACTTCTACATCACTCTCTACAATCCACAGAGGATACCGATAGTCGTCATCAATCATCGTGTCCGTCAGGGCAAGTTGTCCAACGGTGGCCATCGCTGCCGCTTCATCGAGTAGCTGTTGGGTAAATTCGCTCTCTGGCGTGAGCACGCAAACAGAGTCCTCTCCCTGGTCTCGTTTTTCACCATCCAGGGTGATTTCGAACTCGCGGCGGTCACTAAAATCGACGTCTACGTGCGTAGGTAATCGCACCTGCCATCGGTTTCCGTCCTCACGGATAGCCGCACCGAGATTGTTCAAGTACTCCCGAGTGAAGGCTTCCAACGCAGATTGCGTCACCGCATGAGTCACATCAGTCATCGTCTGCTCCCAGATCGAAGCTCTCGAAGACGCCGCTATTGAACTCCTCGACCTTCTGTGAGAGGTCCTGTTGTTCCTCAAGATCGATCGCCATCGAGTCGAAGTCGTTCTCGAGATCAACCTCGGAGTCTGCGTTGGTTAGCCGCTCGAAGATTTCGTCTTCGAAGCTCCGCCCGGAGTCCTCGAGCCGAGTGAGAATCGTGCTCAGCTCGCCGACCGTCTGCTGGAAGAGATCGATCTTGTGATAGAGCCGTTCTAGTACGTACTCCTCGATAGTGCCTTTCAGCCCCATATTGAACACGTAGACCTTTCGCTTCTGGCCAATCCGGTGAATCCGCCCGATCCGTTGTTCGACCTTCATTGGATTCCATGGGAGGTCGTAGTTCACCATGATATTGCAAAACTGAAGGTTGCGACCCTCGTTCATCGCGTCGGTAGAGACGAGAACGCCACCCTCTTCCCGGAACTGGTTTACGATGTCCTCCTTTTCCTGGCTCGAGTGTCCGCCGTGGAACGCGTGAGTGGTGTATCCTTGCTCGTCCAACGCTTGGAGAACCTGACGCTGGGTTGGTCGGAACTGGGTAAATACAATAACGCGTCCCATCTCGACGTTCTCACGGACTTCTTCCACGATATCGAACAGTCGCTCCTGCTTTGTGATGGTGTCAATCGCGTCGATCTTGTCGAGGATGGTCTCGAGTTCGTTCCGATGAGTCAGCTCGTTCTGTTCGTTGAGCTGTTTGAGAATCGTTTGTTCGAGTGCAGCTGGGCTACTGACGACCTCTTTCTGGAGCAGCATCAACACCAACTTCTGGCCGCTGTCCTGGCTGTAGGCGCCGCGGACATACTCTGTCACTTCGTCGTAGAGTTCTTGCTCCGCCTCGCTCGGCTCGAAGGTTCGTGTATCGATAATACGGTCTGTAAAGTCGATGTCCGTGTCCTCACGGCGGTTTCGGATCATCACTTGGCCCAACCGCCGCTGTAACTCGTCCCGGTTCACTAACGTCTCCTGATTGCTGTTTATGAAGTATTGATGGAACGTATCCCGACTGCCGAATAATCCGGGGCGGAGCAAGGACACGATATTGTAGAGGTCAGTGAGCTCATTCTGGATAGGCGTTGCCGTAAGGAAGAACGCGTAGTCGTAGGTGAGTTTATCGATGAGGTCATAGCGATCTGTCTCCTCGTTTTTCACATAGTGAGCCTCGTCCATCACGAGGACGTCCCAGTCTCGAGCGAGGACCATGGCCCGGTGTCGGTCGCTCTTCGCGGTGTCGATGCTGGCGATGATGCGATTGTGTGCGTCGAACCCCTGGAACTCGTCGTCGTAGTTGCAGACGAACTCGAGTCCGAACTTCTCGAGGAGTTCGCCTTGCCACTGCTTGGCCAGCTGCGCCGGAGTGAGGATTAGCACCGAATCGTCAGTCTCGCGGTAGTGCATCTCCTTCAGGATCATGCCGACTTCGATCGTCTTTCCGAGGCCAACTTCGTCAGCGAGGAGTGCCTTCCCATCCATCTCGAAGAGGGCCCTGTGAGCAGCGTCGACCTGGTGTTCGAGGAGTTTGACCTCCTCTTCGTCGACGCGAGAGAGCGATCGTAATTCGGTGTCCGGCTGTCCCGCAAGAAGGCGATTCGCCACGACGGTCTGCCGGTGAAAGGGAAAATCAGAGATTCCCGAGGAATAGGAGTCAACAAGATCGTCCGGGTCATCGTGTGTGACCTCGATGTCGACGAGGTCCTGCTCGTTCATGATATCAAAGGGACGGGTTATCCACAAATAGATTTCCCAGTTGCCCTCTTCTGATTGGTTTCTACTATCCGTCTATCAGCATGTATCGATCGTCCAGTCCTACAATCAGAAGTATGCCATCTACAACTCTTGGAAATTACATTAGCATAATCATTATGATTGACTATTGGTTACCTCCGGTCACCGTGAGTATCCCAGTGGAAGATGCGGAGACAGTGATCAAAGATCATCTCGATTCTTCACGATGGATGGTCTCGAGCAGCGCCTTTGAGCGACATGGAGAGATCCGTGAATGCATCCGACAACAATTATTCGTGCGTGCTACAGTGACCGTTTCCAGTTCTAGATCCGTCGAAAGGGAGTCGCGTAGGTGGCACCAAACCGGCAACCGAAAACCGATTCAGCGCCTTCAAGATTGGCTTCTTGATGATCCGTTTTCGGGTAAAACGTCACATAGGGTCCCTGACCCCGCGACAGAGGAAGAGATCCCCTGTAACGCGTGCGCGAAATCGGGGCAGGTCCAGTGTTACGATTGTAACGGGAACGGAAGGGAGAAGTGCCGAAAATGTGGTGGGACTAAATTTCGGACGGAGTCACAACGCTGCCCGATCTGTGACGGAGATTCGGGGAACAGGGACTGTTCCAAATGCGATGGCAGTGGACAGCTTACGAGCGAGGTCCCATGCTCGCACTGTGATGCAAAGGGCCACACCAGATGTCATGGATGTAGCGGAACCGGAGTGACTGACTGTGAGAACTGTGACGGGAACGGATTCCTTTGGCAGTTCGAAGCCGTCTATTTCGACCTGACGCGTAACATTCAGCTATCGGAGACCCCCTCTTGGTGGGGCGAGTCGAACCGCGAGTTTGCGAACGAAATTGACTGGAGTGAAGACGACATCCACATCCAGGAAACCGCAGAACACAGGTTCACGATTCGAACTCGCTCAAGCGAATCGATCTATGTTAGATTGACGTTCGGGGACGATTCGTACAACGCTGCTGTTATCGATCGTGGCGATCAGCCAATCGTCGTATGGGATCCGGAAACGTCGTACCCGCGAACATCGATTCGACGGAAACTTTCCGATCTAAAATCCCGCGTGCTCTGGTAGAGAAGTATGGAAACACTCGATTGGGTGGAATAATAGGCTGTTCGTAGAGAAGAGACAGTGAAGTTCTATTCGGTAGTGTACTCAGGCAGCGACGTATCGACACCAAGCATCTTTAGGTACGTCTCGTCTCCAGTTGCCTCAGCAAGTCCTTCGCAGAGTTCCTCGAGATCGTCTGTTTCCCAGCGCTCCAGATACTTTGTCGAGGATTTACCCTCTTCGAACAGGTAGCGGAGATATTGTGCTTTATCGAGATTGTTGAGATCACGGTCTTCATCACTGACCTTGTCCTGAATATACGCTTGGCGTTTTTGGTTGTCCCACGTACCTAAGATGAGGTCATTCCCGTCCATAAAGAAGAGTCGCATCTCCTTGAGCCCATCAGGGGTAGCGTTGGTCCCACGGCAGAGCTTGTTTAGGTCGTTGTACGTCGGTTTCCACTCCTCAAGAAGATCAAGGAAAACATCAATCTCACCAAGGTCACTTTCTTCTTGGATAATTCCATAGATTTCGTCGACAACCTCCTTTGCGGACATGGTCTCACCATCCCGACGGACTTCGCCGTGGTGGTTCGAATACTCCGCGAAACATTCTCCCATTTCAACGACGCCGATATCTCCTGCCGAAAGGTCACGTTCCGCCTCTAGTTGCTCTCGCGTGACTCCTGCAGTTCGAACGATGTTTCGTCGAAGGGATGTCCAACTGATTGGTTCTCTTTCTATTGCTGGTCTGGCTACGACAATAATATCGAATGAAACTGCTTCTCCCTTAGTTAGCTTCTGAAGATCTGCAGTAACAGGATACGTTGCGGTGACTACGAATCCCGAATCGCATAGCGCTTCGAGGAGTTCACCCCAAGACTCAGAGTCACTGTGATGATACGTAAACGTTAGAACACCATCTTCCTTCAATGCCTTGTGAACGACTTCGAAGGCCTCTCGCAGCTCAGCTTCGAACTCTTCGACCCCCTTATCTTGAGCAGGGTTAGCGACGATTTCGGACCTCGAAGTCTTGTCCGAACTAAAGCAGTCATACTCGTCCTCGAGGACAATCTTCTGCCACACGTAGAAGAAGTCTGAGAGTTCGGAATACAGCACGTTGTCGTAGTACGGCGGATCAGTGATCACCGCATCGTACTCGTTTTCGGCGTCGATATTCCTCAGATCGTCACAGATGACATTCGTATTTTCTCCGAGTGGAGTATCAAAACCTGGGGTTTCAATGGTTTCTCCATCCTCAATGTACCTATCAGTCGGAGCGTGTGCGTATTCGACAGCTCGTTTTATCAATTCAAACTTCCGGTAGAACGGTCCAGTTCCGTGCTTTAGACCCCAGACGTTATTTTCTGCAGGTCGCTGGGGTGGATCAAACGAGTTAGATTTGAAGATGTTAGTAATTTGATTATGGACATAATTATATCCAACCATCATATTATTTCTGTTAAGGCATCCAGTGAATGCTAATAGAAGATATTCTTTAATATTCTGGTCTTCTATTTTATCAATTTCTCGTAATATAGTACTAAGACATAAGAGTTGGCGTTCATTAAACATATCTGCCCAATTTTCATATCCAAACTCTTTGATATCGTGGGCTCCTGGGGCAGATCCCTCAAATTTTGTGGATGCAGTATACCAACCATCAGCGATTTTTTCAGTTGGAATATAGTTATGGAGATTCTCCTGCTGTTTCCATGAATCCTGTGCCGATTCAAAGAGTTCGTGATCACGCAAATCAACCGCTTTATATCCCTTTATATTTGATCTATCTACATTTGATTTATCATCGCAACTGGAACAATAGTACTCAAGAGCATAAAGACGTAGATCATAATCGCCTTGTTCGTTTATTGCATCTCTGATACCATACTTCTGACCACACTCTTCACACGTATAGTTACCTCCCCGAGTCACATTACCATCCTTAGGGACGAACTTGTGGTTGCAATGGTTACATTCGCAGTCATTTTGCCAATCCTCGACGAGTGTAATTGATTCGCATTTAGGGCAGTAGACATTGTATTTACCCTTGTTTTCGTATCGACCACGGCCAACACGGTAATCTTCAAACAGTGGAACGGTTTCACCACAAGAGATACAGTCTAATTCTTTTACCCATAGATAATACATCACGTCAGCTTCGTGATCACCGTTCGGACATGATGTCTTGTAGTACTGCTTTACTTCATCTTCGACCGCCTCTTTGATACCTTGGAAGGCTTCTTCCAACTCTTCAGGATCCGTTGAATGAGCTTCCATCTCTTTCTTTGTTATGAACCACGCAACAGGATTAATGTCGTATCCCGTTGCTTCAACACCAAATCGAGATGACTCTCCGAGCGATGTCCCACCACCCATGAATGGGTCAAGGACCTTCTTGTCACTCACTCGAACGTCCTTTGAATAGAGATCCCAGATTCCCTCTGGATTCGAGAGATCGATATCACGAATTGATTCTCGGATATCGTCGCTTTCAGTGAACATATCGAGCGTACCGTTCGAACCAGGATCTCGAACTTCGAACTCCGTTTCCTCATCGAGCAAGGTGTATAGAGAGATTGCTCGAAAAACGGATCCTGCACGTCGAGCCCACCATTTGTGCATACAATAGATCGGCCGATAGTACTCGCGTGCCCCACCGGTCGTTTCTTTTGATGCGATCTCATTGACCCGTTCGATCGGGAATCCGCGTTCAATAGGGAGTTCGGTCCGGTCACCGGACTGGTGATCCTGCGACATCGTTGATGTGTACGTCACAGACAGTGCGGTGATATAAATCTACTCGAGTCGTCGCCGGTTGGCGATCCACTATTGTGCTGGGTCCGGTAATTCATACATCGTCTCGAGTAGATCGGCACGTTCCGTATCTACTGTCGAGACTACTTTCGACACTGGCTCGTATGCTATTTCTGTCGCGCTGAGCGCAGTCGGGTTCGGCTCTTGAAGGATTTCGTAGCCTTCTACATCGATTTCAGTTACCTCTCCACTTGGCCCGAATAAGATACAGACCGTGTTCTCGTCAGCATACGCTGCCAGCTTTTCGGCTTTCTCCTCGAGATCCGATCCGGTTGCCTGCGTTACCTGCGCGAAGAGCGTCCCACCGTCATACTGGCCTACAATATCTACGTCTCGCATCGTACGGCCTACTGGTAGAGTCTGCGTGTACTCATCGTACGCTTCTTCGAGACGTAGGTATTCGTTGCAGAGGACCTCGAGTTGCGCCGGTGCGAGAAGTGAACTCGGATCATCGACGTCGTCTTCGATATCCCGAAGCGAGTCAGCACCCATATCGATTGCTCGCAAGTGTTCCTTAGCGGCGTACCAGTTGCAAAACGAGTGATGTCGTGGTCTTACCGCCGAAAGCAGCGGATAGTCGGTAAATGAAAACGACTTCGGTTCGTCATACGCATCGCATCCAATCAGTGGGAGCGCTTTGAATACCCATTCGTCCTCGAGTTCATCACCGTCGTTCTCATCGGGTACACCGGCCTCTCGTGCGGCCGTCTCTGATTCGTAGACAACTGGAGCCTCCCCCTTCTGACAGTAGATAATGTGGACGTCGGCCTCGGGATCGACTCGTCCGATGAGTATCGAATTCCCGTACTGGTCTACTCGATTCCCGTAATACGCACTGACGACAACTGGTCGCTCCTCGTCACGAGCGACTTTCCGCATTCGTCGAACTTCTTGGTACGCTCGAGATCGTCCATCATTCCCGTAGTCGGTCTCGTCAGTACTCGGAGAGTCGTCCCAATTGATCGCAACGTAGTGATTCTCCCGGACCCATCGAACGTGATCTGTCGTTCCACCGAGCTTGTGCCGAGCAAACATCGTTCGAACATCGTGACTCCGACCCATGTTCTGTCGTTTGAAGCCTATACAATCAATCCACTGATGTCTTAGAGATATGTCTCTAGTTCCGATATACAGAAAGCGAAACTAGACTTTGAGACAGATTTCTCAATCTTGTTTGTGGTTAACATTCATATGGGTGTAGTATCAATATCGCTATGAATGCCTCAATTGAAAGTTGGTGCGATTTTCGAGGCATCGATCGAATCAGTAATTCTGGGAACGCTGTCATCGAAGGTGACTCGAAGGGCTCATTTGCCTTACTCAGGTCAGGGTCCTGGGACGAAGGCGATACAGTGGCAGTAAAGATTTCCTCGAAGAACGGTAGTACGTACACCGCAGTTCCGATGTACGAGGAAGCTGGCGCGAGCGCACCCCCGCTGCATCACGACGGTGCAGGCGCGGGACAGACTCGGAGTGTGAACGACGCGTTTGCCTCACTCGAGGACCGAGAATTCGATCCGAAAACTCACGGCGCGCCCGAACTCGGAAAAGACTACACGCCGCCCAAGTCGAAGCGATCCTCGAGATCGAATTCGGAGAAGTCACTCAGAGATATCGCACAAAGCCTGGACGAGACGGAATTCACCGAGAAATAGCAGCCCGATTAGTCCTCACACATTGGCAGCTGACAAGAATGTTTTCCCGAGATCGTCTATAACCTGAGATACACCCAGAGCGGAATCTGAATGATTGGTTTGGCTCCGTCATCAACGACAGAAATTCCATCGTCTAGCGATTCTCGAGCGTTCGTCAGTACCACGCCAAACGCTGGTTCGCCATCAAGCACAGACGTTCCGCCATCGTCGAGTGTTCCGGCATACTGCTCATCCTGTACGTACTCCCGGCGCTGCTTCGCAAATGAGTCCGGCACGGAACTGTACAAGAGTTCATCGACGCGATCCTGCTCGCTCTCCCAGGCGTCCCCCTCAAGGAACTCCTGAAGCGCATCGAATTCAGGGGTATCTACACTCCGCTGGAGTTCGTCGAGACCTCGATTGTAGGACCAGAGCATTGGAATTGGGGTACCATTCAGTTTGAATACAAAGTCGACGGATTCCTTCGATCCGGCCCAGAACTTGACTACACCGCGTTTCGGATCATGTGGATGATTGAGTTCGTTCGACAGCCGGATCGTGTGATCGAACGCGACCGCCTTCGCCAGTGCCTCGTCTAGTCCGGGCTCACGCCGGAGCACGTCATTGAGATCATTCCGACAGAACGCGTTCGTGATTCCTGGATCCCGCAGGTAAAATCGGAGTTTCCGCGGACGCTGATTATCGTACTCTTGTGCTGCCGATAGCAGGTGAAGGCGTGAAAGTACACGGAGATACTTATCTCGGAGGGTTCGGCGATCGACATCGAGAACGTCGGTTAGCTCGTCGAAGCGTACATCCCCGGTCGGGTGTTCGTGAGCGGTGAGGGCACAAAACCGCTCCAAGCCGAGCGCGTCCTTTACCCCTCCAAGATTCGTCGTAGCATGAAGGAGGTCGTTTCTGAAGTCCGTGAGTAGCTCTCGCTGATGGGATTCGAAATCGACGTCGTCTCGTCCACGGATTATGTCGACAAACTGCTCCTCGTCAATCGAGACGTCGTCTCCGGCGATCCGGAGCGTCAGCGTTCCCCCGCTCGTACAGTAATTCGCGATCTCCCGCCGGACTGTCGATGAGTCAGTAATGGCGTCGCCGTTCTGGGCTTCAATTTCGGCTACGAATCGGTCAGCGTCCCCCGTTTCGACAGCCTCTCGCAACGCCTTTCGAACTGCGTTCTCATCGAATCGTTCAGTTGATGGTGCGAGTTCGATATCCCGGTATCGCATCTTGAGGAAATCGGAGAAGCCCATGGGATACAGCTCGCGTGTCTCCCCGAGTGGCCCCTCGTTCACTTCTGCAACGTCGGTCTCCTCGAATCGTTCCCGTACGGCTCCTCTCGAAAGCGCCGTGAACACGATCCGGCGTTCATCGTGCTCAGCAATCAAGTCTGTAAGAAGACGTTCCCAGCGACCGATATCTTGATTTCCGCGTTTGTTCGGACGTTCAATCGTATGGAGATCATCTAACAGTATGTAGTGGGGCGACGACCGAGGGCGCCGCAGGACGTGCGTCTCGAAGTGGTCCACGGCTGCTCGGAGCTGGTCTTCCGGCTGAAGTTGGAATACCGGATCATCTCGAAGAGGAATGTACAGAACGTTCGATGGGGGTACGAGGTGGTCTTGAGCCTGTTCACGCCTATCTGCATCTCGAACGAACTTCTCTACGAAATCCGGATCAATATGCGCAGAGACTAGTTGCTTGAGGAGGGCGCTTTTCCCAGCCCCGTCAGGCCCGGTAATGGGAATCAACCGCCGTTGCTGCTGATGGAGGTCGTCGTATGTCTGGTGAAAAATATTCTGGAGCGATGAATATTCCCCCGTTAGGCTCGCCTCTCGGCTACGCTCCCACCACGGGTTGTATTCCTCAAGTCGCTGGATGAGAATCTGCCCAGAAGTGAAGGACTCCGAGTCAAATTCCATAATTCAGTCTCAATTCTACCATTAATCCACATAGCTATGTTTCTTCGCATCCCACTATCTCAGGTCCTTTCCGCTATACATGTTGTTTTATAATACCTCCCCAGTATTCGTAAGCCAATGAGTAGCGAGAAGCCTCGATGGGAAAATTATGACCGCGAGGAAGCGGAGAAGTATAGCGGCTTCATACTTGGGTCAGCCTCAACGGCGACAAATTTCATCAATAAATCTTCTGATCCGAAAGCATTGAGATATGTGGTTGAAGAACTCACGGTTGATCGAAACGTTTCTGGTGATAATAATGAGGTCAGGAAAGCATTACTAACCTCGACGGATACACCATTTGAAGTTAAACAGACTGTCGCACAACGGAACTACAACCTGGGTGAGACACTCGTCCCGGATACAGTCAAGAAGAACGCGCTCACAGCTATCGAAGTCGGGAAGCCGATCGTTCTCTACGGCCCGACCGGCACCGGAAAGACATACTTCGCTAAGCAGCTTGCACTGGAGGCGTGCATCGACTACTCTATCCACACTGCGACGCCAACGTGGACGCCTGCAGATATCACCGGTAGCATCCAACCGGAGACGGACAAGGATGGGGATATCAAGTACCGTCGTCAGGCTGGTTGCGTCTCACAGGGCATCGAGAAAGCAAACGAGTATCAAGACAACTGGGGAGTCATTATCGACGAAATCACTCGGGCTGATATCTCCCAGGTGTTCGGTCCGCTGTATACCGCCATCGAGGACGAAGACCAGGTGATATTCCGTAATGACGACGGAGACCCGCTCACGCTCACCGATGACGTCAAGATCATCTGTACAATGAATATGTCGGACCGGACGGTGAACGAGCTCGACAATGCAATCACCCGTCGCTTCGCGATGATAGAACTCAGTCGCTACGGTGACGAGGAACGGGCCTCCCTGTTTGACCGCTGGATCGGAGAACTCGGATCCGATGTGGACATTGATCGCGACAAACTACAGGAACTCTTCGAGAGCCACCACCAAGGGATCAATGAGGGGACAACCACGAGCGGTGAGGACGGAATTATGGAGTTCGGGCCGATGCACTACGAAGACGTCACCCAGTTCCTCAAGCACGCCTGTGGGAACGGTGGACCGTACACAGGTGAAGAAGACGTCGCGGTCGGGCAGGCATTTGCGACCTATATTGCGCCCCGTCTCCTGAACACAGCGGCCTTGCCCCAGATCAATCGCCTTGCGAGTCACTACGAGACGCTCGACAACCAGTTTGAAGCATTCGACCTCAGTCCCGCTATGAACCTCGCGAACCAGCAAGCAGAGGCTGAGGAACGCGAGATGGGCGTCAGCGCCTATGAGTAAGGCTGTCCGCTACGACTACGGAACGTCGCTCTGCTCCGTCCAGGAGAATCGAAAGCTCATCATCGAGGACTGCGATCCGGATACGATCAATACCGAACTTCGGGCGGCGAACTTTGTTCGAGAAGGAAGCAAATTCGTCAAGAAGCGGCCTCGACTACGGACTCGATCCGGGCGAAATACCGATACGGATGCGCTTCAGGTTCTTTCGGTACGCCTCGTAGGTGACACACTCCATGTCAAGCCCTCAGACATCGTCGGCATCGTGAGGCTCGTCCCGGGGATGAGTGTTCAGGTCGAACCCAAAGTCGATTGGGAGCACGTCATCCAGATGCTCCTTACGGTCTACGACATCGACAGGACGCAGTCGTATTATGGGGTTCCACTCGACGAACTGGTGTCCAGCGGCATTGAATCCGCTCGCATTATCGCCATCCTGGCGATCAACTATGTTCGTGGCGTCCGAACGATCCGACGCGAGGGGTTCATTCGGGACCTCAATATTCATCGTCGAAACGGATTCGAGGGACTGGGCTCAATCGATGTCGAGCAGACGCTTATGAATCACGCTACCGGGAATCCGGCCCCGACCTGGGTCGAAACACAGGTCGAGTACGCTAACCCTGTGAATTCGGCGATTCATATGGCCGGGAAACTCCTCCTCAGACTGCTCCAGCAAGACCAAGACGGTCATCAGCACCCCCGTCAGGATGTGCTTCTTTCCATGGTTCATCAGGAGGTGGAACGGATGGAAGAGTTGGGAATTCAGAGTAGTCAGAAGCAAATCGGCGGCTATCGCCGGCTCTCCCTCCAAGATCTCCCCCGACAGCGCCATTACTACCGACGAGCCTTCCACACTGCCCAATCAATTCTCTCCTCGACGTTGCTTGGTCAGGCTGGCGGTGGCCCAGAGGAACTCCTCGTCGATTATGCGCTGAGCATGAATATACTGTTCCAGGATTATTCCAATCGAATTCTCAACCGGAAAATCGAAGCCCTACGCCGGATCGACTATCTGGACCAGCTGTCGGGAGTCAAATGTAAACCTGAGCCGTTGATCTATCCCTTTGCTGGAAACGCCGACGCCCGACATCAACCTGATCACCTCCTCACGGACGGGGAAGAAACGCTCGCGGTACTGGACTCCAAGTATTATCGGGAGGGCAAGAATCCAGCTAACGATTCTGGGTCCCGATCGAGGATGTTTGCGTACGCCTATCTCACAGAGACCGACCGGATGGCATTCCTCTGCCCCCAGTATCGCAATGTTCGGCTACCCGTACAACACACTGGGGCAGAGATAGAGGTCGTTTCGCCTGACGGTGACTTCACTTGTGAGGACTACGAGGATGGGATCCGAAAGTATATTTTGGAGACGCTGGCGATCAGCTATCCTGAGCTCCACGTTTTCGAGGCGACGACCGATGCGCACCTCAGTCTCAGTGGCGTTTCAGAGGAGGCCCTCTCGGAGGTCCACGATACGAACGGCCCGTTTAGTATCAGCAATCCCGCCACGTTCGCTGACCGGGTCATCGCGGCGATTGCATTTGCGTCCTATGGACCAAACAAACCGGAACTAGAGAATCAGGGCCGGTGGACAAAGTCCCGAATCAAAGAGGCATGTGCAAAGACCGATGAGGAAGACCATCCAAAATACCCGCAACATGAGACGACGTGCGTTCCGATATACGATCCTGGCGGGAATGACGACCATGGGACTGTGACTTTGCACTTCCTCAAGTCAGACCAAGAGGGAACCTCAGTAAGCACAGAAGGGCCATTTCCCCTGATGTAAGTCGTTGATGGTGTTACACGCGAAACGGTGCAACGAGCCATCCCGAATCCCGCTTCTTGATTTGCCGACCAAAAATTGGCTCCAAGGAGTAGAACTCATCATCGATTTCTACGTCGAACGAGTCACCGGCACCCTGGACATCACCGTCGACAACGAACTGAATCGCTGGTAACGGACGCTGGCTGTTGAGATAATCCATCTCTTGTCGCATCGTGGAAACCAGCTGGTCACGAAGATCATCGTCGTCTGTAAGGACGTCCTCGAGTCCCGCTACGCAGATCTCGTCAGGGAGATCTCGATTCTCGAGCTTCGTTACGAACTCTTCGACAGGAACTCGGTATTCGGCAGACTCTCGCTCACCGCTAACGATGATATTGTACATCCCCGCCACTGCGTCGATATTGCTCATGCCACCACCAACGTCTCACAGGGGTGTAAAATATGTTAGTCTCTGAGGAGCTGACGGAACGTCTCGTCCCCAGTGATGTCCGCAAGTTCAGATGCAACGTCCATCATTTCGCCAGTAACCTCCAGTTCACGGCGACCATCCCTCAGTTTGGTTTCGTCATCAGCGTCGTATCTGAGGAGCTGTACTTGTCCAAGAGCAGAGAGTTCGTCAGGGTCCTTAGCTTGGAGGTAGGAAAGCCGTTGCTCATCGTGCCATCGTAACAGCGTGAAGCCGTCTGCGGTGTCGAAAAGCGCCCGTTCCTGGAGGTCATTTGGGCTAATCTGTGTTCCTCTGCACAGGCGGTTCACATCGTTAAGTGTGGGGTTCTTCATTGCTAAGAGACTCAGATAGATTTCGTCGGGAGAAACGTCACCGGCGATGATGTCATAGATCTCGGCGACAACATCACTAGCGGACATGACCGTTCCGTCGCGGTGGACCTTTCCGTGATGGTTTGAATACTCACGGAAACACCGTCCAAGTTCGACGACGTTGATATCGCCTTCGGAGATGGTTTGTCCTTCCCGAATCTCCTCCCGTGTCCGTTGAGCAGTCCTGTGCATCTGCCGTCGGAGTGCAGACCAACTGATCGGGTCGCGATCCGACGCAGGTCGTGCGACCACGATCACGCTGAAGCTGAGCCCGTCACCCATTACGAACTCGCTGAGATTGGCCGAAATTGGATACGTCGCAGTTACGTCAAATCCTTCGTCGCACAGTGATTCTAGGAGCATCCCCCAGGACTCTTTCCCGCTGTGACGATACGTGAAGGCGAGGATGCCATCGTCTTTTAGCACGTCACCCATCCGCGAGAACGACTGCTTGAGCTCCCTCTCGAAGGTAGCTCCGTCTTTGTCGATAGCCGGATTCGCGACGATACTCTCTTCGCGAGGCGTCGTTTCGGGGTTGAAGCAGGGATACTCGTCGGCTAGAAGCAGCCGTTGCCAGACGTAAAAGAAGTCTGAGACCTCTGAATAGACGACATTGTCGTAGTATGGGGGATCAGTGATGATAGCGTCGTACTCCGATTCGAGCTCGACGTCCCGGACGTCGCCTTGGTGGAGTGTGTACTCGCCTCCGACTGGGTTCTCAAACGAAGCCGTCTCTTTAAGCTCTCCGTCCTCGAGGTAGCGTTCCGTCGGATGGTGGGCGAACTCGACGGCATTGACGATTTTCTCCCATGTATTCTTGAACGTGCCTCGGCCAGCTCTGGTTCCCCAGACGTTGTTTTCCGCATACTCAACCTGGGGTTGGTAGGTGTTCTGTCTGAAGATCCCCTCGATTTTCGTTCCGGAGATATTATAGATGGAAAAGTTATTCTGGAACATCAAGGAATCGCTGAAGGCGAGGAGGAGATACTCCTTGATAGTCTGATCGTCGACGTCATCGATTGCAGAGAGCAGCGTCGAAAGACAGTAGAGCTGGCGATCATTGAACATGTCCGACCACGTCTCGTAGCCGTGGCGGAAGACATCGTTTCCATTTATTCGAGATGCTGCTGTGATCGCGCCTTCGGGGATTTCGCCCTGTGGGACATACGCCTTCAGGTCCTCTGCAGAGTGCCACGCCTCGCTGGTGCGATCGAACTTGGTACGGTCTTCCTCGGTCGCCGCTTTGTAACCCTTGTAGGTAGACCGCTCTTTGCCTTCATCCTCACATGACCGACAGTAGTATTCGATCGCATAGAGCTCTTCAGTATACGATTGTCCGTCGGCAATCGCGTCAACAATGGGGTACTGCAAGCCACACGACGAACAACCGTAATTACCGCCTCGCGTCACTGGGCCGTTCGCTGGAACGAACTCGTGTCCGCACTCGGTGCAGATAGACTCACTACGATAATCATCGGTCAGGAAGACCGATTCACACTCAGGACAGTAGACGTTGTACTTGTCATCATTCTCGTAGCGACCGTTTGCGACACGGTAATCTTTGAATAGTGGAATCGTCTCCCCACAGGACGTGCAGTCTAGTTTCCGTACCCAGAACGCATAGACGATGTCTGCAACGTGATCTTCATCGTGAGGGCAGGCTGTCTTGTAGTGGGACTGGAGTTCGTCAGCGACAGCTGTTCTGACATCCTCGAAGGCCCGTTGAAGCTCGTCAATATCGACCTCATGAGCTTCGAGTTCCTTCTTGGAGATGAGCCATGCAACCGGATTCAGGTCGACACCGGTGACGTCAGCCCCAAAGCGGATGGCCTCCATGAGACTCGTTCCGCCACCCATGAACGGATCGAGGACGGTTTTCCCGTCGACGCGAATGTCTTTCGGATACAGCTCCCAGAGCGCGTCTGGATTAGTGAGACTGACCGCCTCGATGAGATCAGAGAGATCCTCAGCGGCGATGTCTTCTGAATCTCCGTCGCCGAAATCGGATAGATTCAGATTTTCCTGATCTGCAGTGTGGATTTCAACGGCGCTGGGATCATCGACTAACGAGTACAGAGAGATCGCCCTGAACACGCTCCCGAGCCGTCTGGCCCACCACTTGTGCATGGTGGACAGCGGCCGATAGTACATCTTGGCGCGTCCCTCTCGATCAGCGAGATCGTTCACCTGCTCGATAGGGAATCCCCGTTCGATAGGGAGCGTATCCCGCGAGTTCGCATCCGGGTCAGACATGATTGATGGTGGCCCCGCTTTCGTATTTGAAGATTGGCGTCATTCGAACTGGATGGTGATGTCGATGCTCGTGGCAGACTCGGGGATGTTCTCCAGAATGTCGGCGACGATCTCGTGAGATTGTCCGAGTTCGAGCTGAAGATCCGTGTGTGCCTGCTGGAACTCAGCGACACCTTGGAGTCCGCCTGGTGCTGCGTCTTCGCCCTCAGTGTTGAACGAGAGCGATCCGTAGGAGACAGAGCCAGACTCGTGTGATTCGTTCCACTCCTGGCGCATCTCAGCTGGACTGTCGCCCTGATATTCGAAGGTCCAGCCCTCTTCCGGAGGGATACGGAAGCCAGCGCCGGGGAACCAGTCTGCTGGATCCTCCGAACCCGTCGCGCCGACGACGTAGTGCGGGTCCTCTTTCCCAAGGTTGGAGAGCAGGAAGTGCTTGACTGCAGCTTCGGGTTCCCCTGCCGCGCAGTCACTCTGGATCGACTGCACCTGGAAAGTAGCTTCCTCCTCGAGGTCGCCGATATAGTTCAGGATGCGCTCACCGATGTCATCGGGAACCATCGGAGCAACGACAACAGAGGTCGGATCACGATCGCCGAGGGTACTGACATAGTCACCTCCGGTTTTGAGTTTGTATCCTTCGGAGAGGAGCGTACTTACTGCGCTGCGGAACGCAGACTCGGTGTTGTCCTGCGGGAGATACACTTCCGTGTCGTTGCGAATGGTCGTCAGCACCTGGCTGGTGTCAGCTTCTCCGGCGGCATCAACCGTCTCCTCGAAGCGATCACGAACCTCGTTCGGGCCGATCGTCTCAGCGTCCGAGACGTCGCGGAGCGTTGCGTCCCAGCGCACCTTGTCAAGGATTTCATTCCCACTGACGAGGACGTAGTGGTCCTCGTTTGTCAGCCGCCCAGCAGCCATCATGACGGCGTCTTTCGGGTCCTGATCGTGGATCCATACATCAGTACGCTTGCGAAGGTCGAGTTCGAACTGCTCTAGGTCGACCTCCTTCTTTCCCGCACCGAATCGACCACGGAGTTCGGATTCGACTTCTTCGGTCGACCACTTCTCGACGTCGTTCTCCAGAACGAGCACCGTGTCCTGAGTCAGACCACGGAGTTCGTCCTTGAAGCCGCTGCCGTCGTGGGCCAGAATCGGTTTATCCTCTAGCCCGTCTTCGACGGCGTTGACAACCGCTTGGACGCTCCCCGGGATGGGATACGTTGGGTCCATTAGGAACTGCTCGTAGATGTCGTCGATGGTCGTCTCGGAACGGCTATCGAGGCGATCGCGGACGATATCCCAGACGTGGCGCTGGAGGTCGAAGGGGTCCGCTTCCGCCGCTGCAGCGATGTTACTGGCGTTGAGGACGGGCTCGGTAGCGACGAAGTTCTCCAGCGACATCTCGGCCGCGTAGTCGAACTCATTGAGAAGGTCGTCACCGTCGATGATTTCTCCGTAGGCGCTCTCCAGGCGCTCTAGGAGGTCGTCCTCGTACTCGTCGTGAAGCTTTGCAATCTCCTCGCGGATCTCATCGGCCAAGTTTTCGTCCTGCTTTCGGATCTCCGCACCGATGACCTCCTTGGCTTTCCCAAGGAACTTCTCCTGCTGCGAGGTGGGCGAGATCGTCTTGCCGTTTTTCGGCTGGACGAATACGAGCGTGTTCCGCCACTGCCGACCAGCAGGCTGATTCTTGATGATCTCACCGACGCTATCCTCATCCCAAGGACCGTTTTTCACGACGGTTTTTATGTTCTGACTGTCGGGAACGTTCTCGAGTTCGCCGTCGACGTTGAACCCGACCGCGTGTGCGCCCGAGCCAAACAGCGTTTCGACCTTGTCGCCGACGAGTTCGATCGCGTCTTCGTCGTCAACGTCACGGGCGGCGTTTTTCACAAGCGAGCGCGGGTTCTCATCCTCGCGGATGACGTAGCGGTCGTCGGAGCGCCAGAGGTGGTAGACCTCGCCTTGGAGGCGCTCGAGGTCGACGATGATGTCGTTGATGCGGTCGCCAGCGTGATAGGTTCCGATGACGATGTCGGAAGTGGTCGCGCCTTCCGCGAGTCCCGGCGTGAGCGAGTAGATGAGAACGGTACTGAGGATAGGCCGGCCGTAGGAGATGTCCGCGTCCGCGAGGCGCTCTCGGATGTCGTCGTAACACCGATCCGGCCGGGAATGTTCGACGTTGATCCGGGTGAGTTCGTCATTGTACTCGACGGCGTCGACTGCGCCGTGCGTGATGAGGTCAGTGTCCTGGTACTGGTCAACGAGTACCTTCGCGAAGAGATAGAGCATCCCCCGGGTTGCCCCTGACTCGGTTTCCGCGAAGTAGCGGGTTTTCAGCGAGTCGATGAGGATCGGGTGGAACGGGTAGGTATCGTACATTTCCTCGCGGAGGCCGTCCGGAAGATCGACGTAGTCCGTATCCGCGTAGGCTTCGATGTACTGGTCGACGAGCGTGCGCATCGCCGACCGGTCGTTGATAGAGTCAACGAGTCGGTGACGGAGGACCTCCCGGATGTCGACCTGATTGGACATGTTGACCTCGACGCGCTGCTGGCGCGACAGGATATCATGGACGTCCGACCCCTCGCGAAGGACGGAAACGAACGAATAGAGTTCAGTATCGGGGCTCGTGGACGTTTCGAGTAGAGCCTGGAGAAAGCCCTTGTTTGCACCCTTGCGCTGGCCTTTGAGCGCCTGGAAAAAGTCCTCGAGCTCATCCATGAAGAACGCAACCGTACGGTCACCCACCGCGTCCTTGATGACGTCTATCGTAGGGTAGCCTCCCTCGTCGTCGTATTCGCTTTCATCTGGTTCGTAGTCAAGTGCGTCGAACAGCGGCTCCCAGAGGTACTGGTATTGTTTTTTCTGGAGCGAGACGACGATCGGAACAGCGTCGTCAGGAAGCGCATCACCGAGGCCCTCGATTCGGCCATCGGCCCAATCGCTGACGACATCGGGGGATTGGAAACAGTGGTACATCGCCACCATCTGGTGAGATTTACCGGTCCCGTACGGACCGTACATCTCGTGTATGCGCGTGTTGTCCTCTCCCTCAAGGGTGTCACGGAGGCGCTTCATCGAGTCCTCCAACCCACCAGTCAGAAGCGTGCGATCAAAAAATCTCTCCGCATCAGATTCCAGCGTGTCGGCATCACTGTCGACATCGTAGAGGCGAATCTGACCTTTGATCAGGCTGCCGCCCTCAGTAAGTTCTGGGCTGAGCGTCAGCACGTCATCGATTTTTGTGTTGAGAGTTCCTTCTGCGCTCATATCTGTCTGACACAATGGCCGACCATCTTATGAAAGTATGTATCTTTACCGCTGTCAACTTCAGCTATCCAGCTGTTACCGATTTCAGATTAGCCTAAAAGAATATATTCAACATTATAATGTCTATTAGACCATTCTCAGGGCAGTTATCGTGGAGAACACCATACGATCGACACAGAAGAAAGGAACTCTACCAAGTTGAGGCCTATTGTGTGTCTATTCAGGGTCCACCGTAGACAGCTGTCAATTAGTTTTCCAAATCTCTACTGAGTAGACTCTAAACTGGTTAGTAAAAACTATTACTTAGTAGTGTATTGGTAGAGGTATGACGACAGAGAAACGATCCGTCGTGTTCACCAGCGAGGGGATTACCGTCAAGGAAGAGCGCAAAGCACCGCTTTCGAACGATACGAAGTACGTCACTATCGACGAGCTCGAGTGGGACGATTTCCCGATCGAGAACCTCACGATGGAGGTTACGAATATTTGGCCGCAATTGAGTGACGAAGACGATACCGCGCTAGAAGCCCTGGAGTTCGAAGTAGAACGTCTGGAGCGATCCGATGCCCAAACCGAAGCGTCGACGTCGGACGACTTCTGGGAGCAGGTGTACGAACAGACGGGAATCACATACGAGGACGGAGAGATCACACTCAGTGGGAATAAGAACGCCAAGGATAACCTGGTCGCGTTTGTCGACTTCCTGCTCGTCAACGGATACCTCACGGAAGGCGATCTCCCGATCAAAAGCGGCTGGAAGCGGTACCTGATCAATACGGAACCGCTTCATCAGAAGGGAGGATCGATGGCAGAGGACGTCGAGGTCACTGATGGGGTCTATCTCGAGACGAAGTATAGTCGAAAAGACATCTGCAAGAAGATCAAGGAACTCGCAGAGCGGGTCGGTGAACTGGAATAACGATGTCATCGCAAATCGAGCACCAAGATGAACAGCAACGAATCGCAGAACTCGAGCAACGAGTAGCTACACTTGAACGCCTCCACGACGACCAGATACTCGAGTGGGCACGGCGGAAACAGCAGGGCCACGAGGAAGCCAAACGTCGCGATGCCCGCGAAAAGCTTGAGACTGGCGAGGTACGGACGATCGTCATTCAGAGTCCGCCTGGCGAGGAAGGGCCGGACGCGTTCGCGAAAATAGAGGGAGTCGCCACATTCGTCGACCCGGCGGGGCAGGATCTGCCGAGTGGTGCTACCGTCCAGGCAAAGCTGACTGACGTTCGAGAAAGTTCCGCAAACGCGATCGCCCTCGAGGTCCTCGACGACCAGCCCTAGTCCTCAGTGAACTCGAGCAGAGACGTATCGACACCGAGCATCTTCAGGTATGTGTCGTCACCCGTAGCCTCGGCAAGTCCCTCACAGACGTCTTGGAGTTCGTCAGTATCCCACTGCTCGAGATATTCACTCGTCGACTTGTCCTGTTCGAAGCGGTACCGGAGGAAGTGTGCTTTATCGAGAGCAGTGAGATCACCATTGTCCTCCTGGACCTTGCTCTGGACGTAGGCCTGGCGTTTTTTGTCAGCCCAATCACAGAGATTGAAGTCACCACCGTCCACATCGAATAGCACCATCTCTCTCATGGATTTTTCAGCGGCGTCAGAGCGTTTGAGGTGCTTATTCAGACTATCATATGTAGGCTGTCGTTCCTCAAGAAGATCCAGATACACATCCTGCTCACCACGTTCCCCCTTCTGTATGATTCCGTAAATTTCATCGACGACTTCTTTCGCCGTCATACCTTCTCTAGCTCCTCTGATTTGATTATGATGCTTAGAATATTCTTGGAAGCACTTCCCCATCTCGATCACACCGATATCCCCTCCGGTAAGATCCCTATTTTTCTCAAGTGTTTCACGTGTTTCTTGAGCCGTTCTTACGATTTGACGACGCAAAGAATTCCAAGAAATCGGAGTAGTAGAATCAATAGGACGAGCTACAATTACGATATCAAAAGCTACAGCTTCGTCTTTATTGAACTTGTTCAGATCAGAATTTATTGGGTAAGTGGCTGTCACTTCAAAGCCGTTCTCACAAAGCGATTTCAGAAGTTCACCCCAAGACTCTTCGTCACTGTGATGATATGTGAACGCGAGAACACCGTTTTCCTTGAGGGCCTTATTTATGACATTCAGTGCTTCTCCCATCTCGTGTTCAAAATCATCAGCGGTCTTATCAAGATGTGGATTAGTTACGATAGATTCGGTTCTCGGAGTCTGATCCCGATCAAATCCGGGATAAACATCTTCCAGAAGGATCTTTTGCCAGACATAAAAATAATCAGCAACCTCCGAGTAGATTATATTATCATAGTACGGAGGATCAGTGATAACAGCATCAAATTCAGATTCAGCAGTAATATTACGCATATCATCCTGATATATTTGGGCGTTCAAACCTATCGGTTGAGAGAATTCTTCTGTTTCGAGAGTTTCTCCATCTTCCCTATATCGTTCAGTGGGGGAACCAGCATATTCGACACCGTTCTTTACCATATCCCACATTGCGGTGAACGTTCCTGTCCCGAATTTAGTACCCCAAACATTATTCTCCACGGGAAGTTGGGGGGAGACAAACGAGTTTTTATTAAATAGATTAGAAATGAGATTTTTGCCAGGATTATACGAAGTCATTATGGTATTATAGTTTAGTGCTTCAGATAGAGCTAGTAGTAAATATTCTCTAGCAGGATTTTCTATATCATCAATAGACTTCATCAGCTTTGAGAGGCAAAGCAGCTGCCTCTCATTAAACATATCTGTCCAGTCTTCCAGACCATGTTGAAAGACATCATTTCCACTTACCGAAGAGGCCGCTGTAATCGCTCCCTCAGGGATCGGTTCATGTGGAACAAATTCATGTAGATCAGTACGAGTTTGCCATTCGCGTTTAGCATCTTCGAACAGATTCTTATCACGCCCATCAGCCCCTTTGTAGCTTTTGTACTCGCTCTTCGAATGGCCCTGTGTATCACACTCAGAACAATAATACTCCACAGCATAGAGACGTTGGTTGGGTTTCCCCTGAGAGGCTATAGCATCGGTTATAGATTCCTTTTGGCCACATTTGGGACAGGTGTAGTAACCCCCCCGAGTAACATGACCGTTTTTCGGGACGAATTGGTTGTTACAGTGATCGCATTCACTTTTATCCTGCCAATCATCCACTAGCGTAACTCCTTCACAATCAGGACAGGATACATAATATTTGTCTTTATTTTCGCCATACCGACCTTTGGCTACGCGATAATCTTTGAACAACGGGACTGTGTGACCACATGAAACACAATCTAGTTCTTTATACCAGAAGTTGTATATCACATCAGCATCGTGGTCGCCGTGAGGACAAGATGTTCGATAGTATTTTTGAATTTCGTTGGCAACCTCCTCTTTTATTTCTTCAAATGCTTCTTCAAGCTGGTCTACATTAGTCTGTCCGGCTTCAAGTTGCATTTTCGTGACAAACCATGCGACAGGATTCAGGTCTATACCGACAGATTCCACGCCGAATCGAGATGCTTCAACCAGAGAGGTTCCTCCTCCCATAAAGGGGTCGAGAATTTTCTGATTCTTAATCCGGACATCTTTAGTGTAAAAATCCCAGAGCGATTCGGGATCATCCATAGATATCTGCGATATTGCCTCAATGAGGTCATCCTTGCCGAGACCATTGTTACCGAGCGTTTGATTTTCACCTGGATCATACACATCTATCCCCTCAGAGGAAGTCCGGTCGTTGAGGAGCGTGTAGAGTGTAATAGCACGAAAAAGGCATCCTGGGCGACGTGCCCACCATTTATGCATCGTGTATATAGGCCGGTAATGCTGCTTGGCCAGCCCCTCTTTCTCAGCGATTTCGTTCACCCGCTCAATCGGGAAGCCACGTTCGATAGGGAGTTCAGAACGACCTTCCTCTCGTGGTTGCTGCTCAGACATTTGATATCCTTCCATTTTCACGAGAGACATATAAATCTGGTACTACGCTTGCCTGTCACAGACGAAGTTGGAATTCGACAGTGGTGGTATTGCTGTCAGTAAGAGGTCCTCGTCTCCATTGTAATCATCTGTTCTAGTTTAGCGACGGGGTGAAGCAGGATCTCAGCAGAGACTATACCAAATTGGAGTGGACTGGCTCAGGAGAGTGGGTCGCTGGAACAGGCAGTCACGGATTCGTCGTGTGATACCTTTGAGGCGGCGCACTCACGGCTGTGAGTGCGTCGCCGTTCCAGAGCTGCCGCTATTGAGACAGGGGGTTCCCCGGTCGTCAGGCGAGTTCGTTACCAGAACTCGCCTGACTTAACCTGATCACGTAATCTCGGACGATGCGGATTTGGATCACGTGACGCCCATAACAACAACTCATCTAAATCCGGGAGTTCGTACCCTAAATCGAGCATCACATACAACTGGATCAGGTGTGCGTGGCGTTCGACAGCGTGAGAACATCGCCGACGAGGGAGTTGCGGCGACGACGCTGCGGCGTCGTCGGCGCTTTCCTGTTGTTTTCTGTCTAGTTTCTGGAGTTCATCGACGATAACACGGCTCATCAGCAGTGAGATCGCGGCCATGATGACCAGCGCCTCGATGATGTACGGATCGGTCGTGTTGATCTCGTCAAGTCCGAAGCGCGATTTCAGTTCCTTGAATAGCAATTCGATCTCCCAGCGCGCCCGATAGAGCTGTGCGATATCGGGCGCGCTATAGTCGTCTTTCGAGAGATTCGTCAGATAGAGGTGGTACTCCTCAGTGTCCTCGTTCCAAACACCAACCAACCGGAACGTTCGGGTCGTGCTGGTGCACGACCCTCGCTTTCGCTCGAACGAGAGGGTAATGCGAACATCGATTTCCTGTCGCTGCAGGTCGTCAAGGACGTCCTGCAGCGACTCTCCTTCGAGCGGGATACTGTTGCCCCGCCACGTCCGGAGCTCTTCGACGATCTCGAAGTTTGCGTCGTCCTTCACACGGGAGACGAACCAGCCGTTATTCTGGTCAATGCGGTCGAACAACCAGAAGTCGTAGAAGCCGAGATCAAGCAGGATAAGTGCGCCAGCTACCCACTCGCCGGTGGGTAGCTGGCTCCGTTCTTGGGTTTTAGCGTCAGTTGTCTGGTACCGTGCCGGAAGGCCAGTTGAGAGTGATTCTGTTAGGTGAAGTTTCAGACCAGCCTGATCGTCACCGGTTGCAGCGTACACATCTGCAGCATCTTGATAGAGAGACACAATGCTCCCATCGACGATGAGGACGTCTCGAAACCGTTCGAGACGTCCGCTAAGGTCGGCACTTCTGGTATCGAGATTCTCGATGGCGTCATCGAGAATCTCTCGAAGGAGTGCAACGAACGGTGGAGAGAACCACCCGTGGAAGGTTGCATAGGAGAGTTCGTCACAGTCAGCCATCTCGACGAATCGTTCGAGAAAGGCCTGAATAGATCGGTCTGATCCAGCAGCGAAGCCGAGTGAAAGCGTGTAGAACAGCGCAACAGCGTCGAATTTCCGTTCACGCTCTACGAGATTCGTTGCGCGAGCGCGCTCGCGCAACTCATCGGAGGGAAACGCTCTTTGAATCCGATCAACAATCACTGAATCCGGTGGGGAGTAGGTCACACTATCCACCGGATTTCTCTGACTGGTAGTCACAACGATATCTAGTCAGACGGCGCTACACTCTGCTAAACTAGAACGAATGGCTAAACTAGAACGAATGCCATTGTAATAGAGTCCCGCTGCCAGTCGCTACTTGAGAACTCCAATTTGAACGTTCCTGTACTACGGGCTGTCTCCGCATCTGCATAGCGAACAATCGGATCCGTCGACAGAACCTCGGTCACCCTGTACACACGATATCGCTCCGACTCTGCTTCGAGCAGTTGCGTTTGCGTGGTATTCAGATCGAAATTCTGTTTCGACTCTTTTGTTGATTTGACCTCGACAATCTGTCCATCGGGGTCATTGATAGAGCCGACATCCAAATCCCGGCCGATTTTTGCCTGCCTGACGTCGACGTCTTGCTTCGCCTCCAGTTGCAGCTTCACGAAGAGCTCACCCAGTGCTCCGATAGTGTGTTTCTCATCGAGCATCGAGTCGACCCCAAGTTTCCGAAGGAACGGCCTCCAGTCGTCGACGTCGAGTTCGTCGAACGTCTCCAGGTACGCTTCACTCACGTATCGAGGTCCAGTTCTGAGGGCGTCAGCACCTGCTTCAGCGAAGATACCGCGATTTTCGATCACCGTGTTCGTGGTAAACCAGGGAGCGGCTTGGAGATCTTGACTCGGAGCATCTGTATCGTCTGCCACAGCCGGATCGTAGGCTTCACCGAGGAGAAGTTGAGATGGCGAGAGCCAGGAGCCATCTTCTGTTTGTAGTCGGAGAGTTGGCGGATCCTCACCGACTTCCCACTCGCCATCACTCGATGCTCGACAGAGGATTGCCGCTACGAGGTATCGGTCGTTCGTCGAGAGTGATCCCCAGTCGACGGTATGAAGCCATTCTTCGATCAGTGCTCCTTCGGTCAACTCTTCTACATCGTTCCCATCCAGCACCGACCGAATCTCCTCCTTTTCGGCAAGGTCACTATCTACGATATTGAGAGAGGACCGGGCCTCTTGTAGCGGGCGCGCAGTCTCGAACTCATCTAAGTCTATCCCAGTAGGTGGAAGGTAGACCTGCTCTACGTCATCAGTTCCAACTACTCGCCCATCTTCTAATGGCACAGCGGTTGTGCTGAGGATATTTGATTGTCTAAACGAAGCTTTGCTTGAAATCCCCTCGAACACTCGCTCGAAGGTGTTCATTCTCTCCACACCGTCGACACCCTCGAGCGTCGTCGTGACATCATAGTTTTGGAGAAACTGATGGATGCCGAGCGATTTTCTGCCCTCGATCGTTTGGTAGATCTCCTCGTGTTCCTCGTGAATGGGACGGTTAGCACCCGCTTCCTCTACTTGATCAGCGTCGAAAGCTTCGCGGATGTGTTCGTCAACCACTTGGCAGTCGTCTAATTTGATTCGTTGCCCCGCTTGATCTCGGACTAAACTTGAGCTCTCGACATACTCGTGAATTCTGTTAACGATCTCCGTTGTTACGAATGTGTCTCCCTGCCCTTCTGGTACGAATACTCCAAGGTCAGTCCACCAATCGTCGTGACCAGCAACAACATCGAGGACATCCTTCGCACACTCAACTACGCCCTGTGCGATCTCGCGGTTCCAGGGGAGCTCTTGCTTGATCGTCTGTCGATCAGCAGGCGTGAGGAAGTCTGCGTGAACGAGAAAGTCGAAGTCAGTCTCGAGTTCTTTGAGAGGAAGATAGCTGAATACGCCTGTGTGCAGAGTCCCGCTTTCCGGCCGGGCGAATCCCCCATCATCGTCTACGATACAGGCGATGAACACCTCGCGATAATCTACACCCCCACGCATATACTGCTCCGTCTTTGGGTCTTCCTGAATGCTGTCCGGCACCTTCCAAAGATGTTTGAACAGTACCCATGTATCCGCCTCCTTCGTCCCATCTGCTAACGACTCCTCGAGTTCTACAACTTCGATAGGATCGAACTCCGCGTCTGCCTCGTCTCTGATTGTCTCTTGCTTTGAGCTGGGGAATTGCTGTCTCGCTCTCTCAACAGACGACGCTAACCCATCATCATGAACGTTGTCTGTCCGGCTAATATGCCGTGAGTTGTCCGAGTAATGATCTTCGATAGATAACTCACGCACATCTTTCAAGAAAAGAAATACACGCCGGTCGATGTTCTCAGAATGGAGGGGTTCGAAGAGTTCGTCCTTCGAAAGCAATTCCTGGCCCCGTTCGTCCAGTCTAACAACAAACCGGGTAGTATACTCAGTTCCATCGATCTCCGTAGGGACCTCTGTTTCCTTCGTAGCGTTACATTCCCAGGGAACGACTCTCCAGGGGATCTCATCACCGTGTTTTTCCGCACGTTCTCTATCGAACGAGAAGTGGAATTGACCGGAGTGGACCTCGACGCATTGACTGATCTCGAAGATCGATTTGAATCCTACTCCGATGAAGCCAATGTGATCACGGGGATGTTTCGGTGAGACGCCAGCTGCACACAGTCCAGTTACGTCGTCCTTGACATCGTCAGTATCTCTATCCTGGCCTTCGAGTGCGCTGTCGGTGAACTTACGCCCGTTGTTAAGAATTTCTAAGCACCAGTCGCCGCCGATCTGCCGGACTTGAAAACGGACTGCACTGGCACCCTCATCGTCTGCGTTTTGGATGAATTCAAGTGGGAAATATGTCGAAGCAAAGTTCATCTGAACGACATTCGAGTGACCGTGGAGACTTGTTCTCACAAGATCAGGCGAATCGGCCAGATATTGCTCTCGAATTCTCCGTACTAATTGGTCTGGATTGCTAGCTTCCATTGATTGGTGATAAATCAGAAGTTCTTAACATATAAATTCCAACAGGGACACTACGACAGGTAGTACGTGTCTGATCCCAATATGGACTTCCCGATTGACCCAACACAAAACGACGCGTCACCACAAGAACTCATTCGCAATCTCCCCTCGCAGGCCGCCCGCCGTCGCGTCCTCCAGGCAGCCGATATCTCCATCAACGTCGACGATCGAAGCTTCGCTGACACACTCGATGAACTCTCTCAGATCGAACTCCGGCGGGCAGCGTCACAGCTCCGCTTTGCGGGCGCCCGGACAGTCTACTACTACCGAGTCGATGGACTGCGCCAGGTCTCACCCGACGGTGCGACCGGTCGAGTCGGGGATATGGGCTCCCCGGGCGCGTACGGACCCGAAGTCCAGACCGCCGTCAGGGACCACAACCGTATCTACGTCGTTTGCAACGTCCCCGATACCGGGTCACAGACGCAACTGACGATCTCGAAGGAAAACCGGCCGACGACCGTCGCGACGTTCAAACCGAGAACACAGCTCCTCGCCGTTCGGGCATCCGACGACGGCACCGCGGACGCAACCGTACAGGCCGTACTGAGTTATCTCGAACTGGACGATGCAACCCGAATCTCCTTCCTCGATACCGGGTTCCGTGGACGGTTCGAGGATGCATGCGTGGATGGGTATTCAACACTCCGTCTAAGGAATACGAACTCTCGAGACAGTTCACGGGAGATCGAGATCCGGTCAAAGGACCCAGAAGCTGGGAACGTAGCCGATGTTCGTACTGACGCGATCGTCGAGGACCTCCTCCGGCGTGGTGACACGGAACTCAACGCGGCGACGGGACTCGTCACAGTCCCGACTGACGTCCGTTCAATGGAGCACGGCGAACCGCTGCATCCGCGAGTAACAATTGGATTTCCGGATGGGTGGGTGACCTTCGAACAGTTTGTCCCCGAGCAGATACTGATTAAGTTCGACGATTTAATCCGAGACTCGCTCTGAGAGCGATTCAAGATCAGGTCCCTGCTATACACGATAGGACTCTAATCGAGTTCAATCCCCTCAACGAAGCTCGAGTCAGAAGCTCACCAAGTCCATTCCCTTGACTCTAACTAAGCGGTGTCTTTCAGATTTGCACGGCAATACTCCAAACCGGCTCTATTTTGAGCGTTTAACCAACGATTGGATACCGTTACCCTAGGTGTTGGTTAAGCTCTACTCGGGATGCTCTCGAACCATCTTCAGATAGCTATTAGAGATAATATCAACCCCAGAAATACAGAATATTTATCTATTTCAAGATAGTCAGCAAACATGTACCGGAACTCAGCCAATGCAGACCTATACCCGCATACATGATAACGAGGTCAGTAACCGTCGAAGAGATTGATGACCTGTACCTGATGTGGAACGACCATATCAATGCCTCCGCTCTCTATCGCCGCGCCCTCCGTAAGGAAATGGAAGTCCGCGGTGTTGACCCCAATGAACTCCGCGATCTTCTAGAGCGGGCCCGTGAGCAGGGCTATACGCTTGAAGAGATCGCAGCGGATACGAACCGATTCGACGACCTCCAGTCGCTCGTTGAAGATCAGCAGAGCCGGCCAACGGCTGAAGACGCTACTGATGGTTAATCCGTTATGTCACAAGACAAGGCTCCTTCCGACCTTGAGCATCGCACCGGGTCGCCCCTGACCGGCAGAATCACTCGACAGGCCGTGCTCACGATCGTCTTCTTGGGTTTGTTCGCCGTCCAGTCGGTCACTGCGCAGAGTAACGCGGTCTGTAGCGCGGACAACCTTCCGAGCATGATTGAGGGATTCTTCCAACTCACCACCGCCCTAGGAATCGTTGGCCTCGCCATCGTCTGGCAGGCAGACTCCCTCATCGAGATGTTCACCCTCCATCCCGAGCAGAAGAAAGGCCTCAAGCGCCACAAGCGCTCAGCGATGAAGTCCGCGGTCGTCCTCGTCGTCCTTGGCCCGCTGTATACGGTCGCTGGGTCAATGATGAGCCTCCCGCTGGCGCAGTGCGTTGATCTCGTCCCCTGGTAAGCTGTCTACTGTCCGCGACGTGAGCCAATGAACCACCGAGTGCACTCCGTACTCATGGCCGGATTGCTCGTGACGAGCATAGTCACGGGTATCGTCGCCGCTGACCCGCCGCAGCCAGGTACGGAGGAGAACGGCCTTACCGAGAACGAGTCTGCGACACTCTGGTCACGTGATTCGGATAACTACATCAGCCAGGAAGAGTACCGCCAGCGGTACGGCGAGAATCGCTCCGCCGTCCACCAGGTTGCGAATGGGGCCGACGTCACGTTCAAACGACCGCCGGCGACCGCAGCGACGTGGACTCGGAACGACTTCGAGGACCTCGACGCCGGCGGAGCAGACACGTCCGTGCATCCGTCGCACGCGGACCTCGAGGACGGTGTCTTCATTGATGATGCCCACGCTACGATCTTCGCGGTCCAGCCTTCTACTCGTGGACACCTCGAGTCCGGTGAAACCCCACTCTACATCGCGCCGAACGGGACTATGCGGGGATTCGTCGACTATCGAGTTCGGGTTCCGAACGGGAGTTCGTCCGGGAACACGACCATCGAGTGGTCGCTTACGGAGCACGAAATTGAGGAAGTCCGGCTGAAGAAAGACGGTGAGACCATCGCGACGGAGGATGGGACCCATACGCCAGCCCTCGACTACCAGATCGAGGATGACTGGAGCGCGAATCTCACGCTCGAAGCGGAGATCAGTGCCCGTCTGAAGAAGACCACTCGGTTCGACCAAGGCAACCGGACGGACGTCGACGTCACCTACCGAACGGAATCACGCAACGTCTCGGACGCGATCGCCGTTGAGATCTACGACCTCTCGGCGTATCCTTACTACGCTGAGTACCCCAACGGCGATGCCGGCGTAGCGATCTTCCAGTCCCGCCCGTGGCAAGGCTATACTCTCACTGAGGATGGCGATGCCCGGGTCCGCGGTGTCTGGCGGTTCTACACCGTTCGGAACACCAACTGGGACACGCTCGTTCAGTCTAATCAGACGGATAGGACCACGGTCGAGTCTGACGCGATTCCCGTGTACGTCCACGCGTATCCCTCACGCATCGGTCCGCGCGCCGAGCCGGTTCGAGACGGCCCCGAACTCATTGAGACGTGGGGGACTGACCGCCCGTCACCGGTCGATTCCATCGGGGATAACGTCAACATCGACATCGTCAACCAATCGTACACGACGACGTATGGCGTCGCCGTTCGGGCGGAGACCGTCGACCGCGAGGCGCTCCACGTCGCAGGGATCGTCCGTGGCGTGAATGCCTCGATCGCCGAACCGGACGGGGGCTCCGAGCGACAGCTCCGGCGGAGTAACCTCACCGTGAAGCTCCTCGAGCAGAACCAGTCACAGGCGACACTCCGGATCGAACTGCAAGACAATCAGACCGGCGCCTCAATCACGCTCGACGATACCCGCCAATATCCGATTCGTGGAACGACTCGAAATGGATACATCACCGTCGCAGATCAGCGTGTCGAGACCAACGAATCGGGTGTGGCAATCGTGACGATCGACGAGCCGGGGATCTACACGGCCAACTACCATCCGGGCTCGTGGCTCGGACATGATCCCGCATATGTGAGCGATTCCGCGACGGCCCGCTGGCACCCACTCGGAACCATTGAGGGCTGGTTCGCCCTCGTGTTCGAAGTTGGCTGGCAGCTCCTGCCGTTTTTCGTGATGTTCTACGCCGGCAAGCGACTCCTGCGGATGCTTGGCCCAGAAGACATTTTCCAACAAGAACCATGACTCGAAACAAGTCACATCCCAATAGACGAACCGCTCTCCGAACAATCGCTGGCACCACTATCGCTAGTGTAGCCGGCTGTCTGAATACAAACGTAGATTCCACCAGTGAAGGAAACTCAACTCCGTCAGGTGGAGAAGAGACCATCCAGCAAGTCACCGTAGAAGGAACGGATCTCGTAGTTGAATATTCCTCAGAGGTGGAAATAGATCAAATGTACGTGTTTACCCCGAAGTCTCAACAGCCGGTTCAGTGTGAGCCCGTGATATCATCTCATTGTTGTTGACGACTCGGCGAAGTTCTTCGTAGGGATTGCGTCCCTGCTGGCGCCATGTCGCCAGCAGGGACAAGATCGTCTCGTGAACGAACATACCTCGATCGTTACGGAGTGTCCCGATGATTTTCCGGAGAACGACTGGTTCACGAAGTGCGTTCTCAGCTGCGTTGTTCGTCGGGGAGACCGCTGGCTCACCGACGAAGGTGAGCCAGTGGTCGATCCCTCCTTCGATTTTCCCGAGTAGTGTTGCCACTGGTTCGTCGGTTACTGACCGCCCCACGAGCGATCTAAGCCCGTTCTGGCATGAGCGGTGCATCTGTGCTCTCTCACGAAGACTCGGGTCGGTCCCCAGCCACGACTGGAGACCGACGAACATCTGCTTGAGATACCGGTAAACGGGTTCTGCCTCCTCGTGGTCACTAGCAGCGTCTTCAGCTTCTCGGAGAAGATGTGCCCAGCACCGCTGAAGGTTACTGCTGAACGCTGGATACGCCGTCCACCCATCGCAGATGACCGTTCCCGGGAAGTCCTCGCCGAGGACTTCCGCGGGAACATCACTTCCACGACTCTCCCTTACGGCGTATAGCGTGTGCTCGCTCGTCCGAAACGTCCAAATCCACGCCTGCTCACCCTCGCGTTTGATACCGGTTTCGTCAACGTGAACGATCTCTGCTTGCTGAATCTGTCTTCGAATCTGTTCGTATTCGCAGCGACCGGCGCGCGCAGCGCGCTCGGTCGCGTGCCACGCGGACGCGCCCGAGAGTTCTAATCCATGCAGTTGCTCGAACCGGTCAGCGATTTTCCGGTAGGGGAGGCGGTGATCGTACCGAGAAAGTGCTGCTTGAGAGATGACGTTCACCCCGAACTGCCCCTCATCGGGGCAGTCGGGGTGTGTAGCAACGGTTTCTGTTCCACAAGAGCTGCACTGGTAGTAGTGACGGTTGTACCGGGTGATTTCTGGTGGCTGTGGATCGGGAACCTCCTCGACGAGTCGGGGGCTGACGCCCACCGACTCGTCGAAGTGTTCGCCACACTCGGGACAACAGTCACAGGTGACATCGATCTCTTTGTCGGGATCTGCTGTTGCACGCCACTCAGGGTCGTGACCGTCCTTCCGTCCGGGAGTACCGCCATCGGTTCGAACATTCTCGTCTTCGTCGTCCTGCGAGGTCGGGGACTCGTCAGTCCCCGACCGTCGCTTACTGGGCGGTGTATGCGGATTTTCGTATTTGCGAAGGCGTGTTTCGAGTTCTTCTATCCGCTCGTCCTTCTGATCGATTTTCTTGTCCTTTCGCTTGTTCTCCCGTTCGAGTTCTTCGACTCGTTGCTCAAGTTGGAGAAGCCGAGAAAGGAGCTCTTCTTTGGTGAAATCGTCTGCGTTCACAGACTCCACCAACCAGTAGTGACAGCAGAAGTAACGGGATGGGCTCCGGTGCGGAGCCCATCCCTGAGAATCGTATCCGAGGTCTGCTGCCTGTTCATATCGCGTCCGTTGAACGCTTCCTACGAGAGAGTACCGAAATCAGCCCGGGCTAAACACATACCCGATCTTCAAAGAACTCCTCGAGGAGTATCGGGAGACGCGGCCGAAAGAGATGCGTGAACGGGGGATCCAGCAGGTTCGCTATTACATCGGCGTTCAGGTCACGCCGCTGGAGGTCTACGACCGCTTCCGCGACGAGGGAACCCCTGCCGAGAAGCTGACTCAGTTCCCCGTCATCGGTTTCCTGTTTAACCCGTTCGTTACTCGACGCGAGAATCTCACCGACGTTGAGCGTCGCGCCCAGATGTTCGAGAAACTCGACAGCCGCGTCAACGATGTGCGGTCCGAATTCATTCAGCAGGCATCGGGGTGGTCGGCACGTCGGCTCAGCACGGTTGAGCTGTTCGTGATGAATATGGACTTCTGGAACGGCCGCGAACACGACTATGACGAGGCTGAACGGGTCGTTCGTGAACAACCGATTATCGGCCACTCGTGCCGGGAGGATGCCCACGATGGGTAACGTGATCCTCCAGACGAGCAGCGGTGCTGTCGCCGAGCTTGTGGAGTGGCTATCGAACCCGACCTCAGCCGAAGGTACGGCCCTCTACGTCGGGCTCGTAGTCGTTCTCACCGTCGGTGGAAAACTTCTCTGGGACCGGTATACCGAGGACGATGAAAAAGAGGTCGAGTTCTCGGATCTGCTTGACGAAGAGACGCTGGAGGAAGGCGGGGCCGAACGTCGGTTACTCGACGACATCGCCGAGTCGCACAAGACGGTCACCGCCCCGGCCGCTATCGAGTGGGAAACACGAGCCGCACGTGTTGGCGAGCAGTGGACAACGACGCTGTACATCGCGGACTATCCTGACTATCCCAACGATGGCTATCTGAGCGATCTTTTCGAGATGACCGACGTCCAGTTCGATCTGACGGCCCACATCACCCCGAAGAATCAGGAACGGGCACGGAACGAACTGCAGGATATCGCCGACGATCTCCAGGTTGACGCCGATCTCGAACAAAGCGTCCGGAGTGCCTATCTACAAGAGCGTGCCAATGAAGCCGCAGCGACGTACACGGCCGTCGAGAATGGCGCGAGCGTCTTCGACCAGGGAATGTTCATCACGGTCCGGGCCGACGAGAAGGACGAGCTCAGGGACGCCGTCCAGAAGGTCAAGAGTGCGCTCCGTGACGACCCGGCCAACCTCACGCCGAAGACGGCGATCTGTCGACAGGATCTCGCCCTTCAGTCCGCCGCGCCCATCGGTGACAACGAATTCGGCCGGACGTCGATTGCGCTCGGCGGCGCCGTCGGCGCGTTGCTCTCCTCGCCGCACAACGCGACGATCCTCGAGGAGGGCGGCGTCGAGTTCGGGATTCACAAGGACAACCAGAGCCCGGTGGTCATCGACCCGTTCGCGCGGGACAACGGTTACGCGATGTTCACCGTCGGCGATACGGGGTCGGGGAAATCGTTCAGTTCGAAGCAGAACTTCATCCGCTCTATCGAGCAAAGCAAGGACCGAATCGGCATCATCCTCGAGCCGCTGAACAACTGGGCCGGCGTCGCCGAAGCCCTCGACGCCAAACGCATCACCGTCGGCGGGACGCTCGGACTGAACCCCTTGGAGATTCGGGAGACGCCCGAGCACGTCCAGCGGGCGATGGGCGAGGACGCGAGCCCGTTCAACGAGAAGCTCGACGACGCGATGAGCTTCCTGACGAACTTCTTCGCGCTCCGCGGCATCTCGCTTGGCGACCGTCGGACGACGCTCGAACTCGGACTCAAGCGAGCATACAAGCGCAACGGGATCACCGATGATATCTCGACGCACAGCAACTTGAGCCCGACGATTCGTGATATGATGGATGTCTTCGAGGATATGATCGACAACCCCGAAGAGTTCGTTGTGCGGTCCGACGAGGAAGCCGGGAAGATCAAGAAGGACGCGACGTGGCTTCTCGATCAGCTCCGCCCCTTCGAGGAAGGTGGCCGTCACGCCAATCTTGGCCAGGAATCCGATTTCGACATCCGGGACGAGAAAGTCATCTACCTCGATCTCGCCCAGCAGGAAGGGAGCGTCGACAGTAGCACGGCGCTGACGATGCAGCTACTCATCTCGTTGGTCTACGAGCGGGCGAAAGTTTCGGAGAAGGAGGTCGTGTTCTACATTGACGAAGCGCGCTACATTATGCAGGATGCCGCGAGTCTGGCATTCCTCGAGACGGTGTTCCGCCATCACCGGCATCACGACCTCTCGATCCGGCTGGTCACACAGACCGTCGACGAGTTCTTCGAGCACGCCGAATCCGAGGCGATTCTGGACCAGTGTGCGGTCAAGCAGTTCCACCGCCTCGACGGGATGGACGAGGAGTGGGCTGACGAGTTCGGACTGAACTACGCACAGATGCGGTTCGTCCAAGATGCTGTGCCAGGCAACGAGGACGCCGGCTTCTCCGAGGCGCTCGTTGGCGTCGACGGCGAATGGCGCGGCATCCAGGTCAAAGCGATGCCCAAGGAGAAGCAGGTCATCGACTTCGACCCGACCTCCCAAGTTCGCTCCTCGCTACCCGGAGCGGGGGACAGCGCCGTCGATACTGAGATGTTGGAGTTCCAGGAAGAGCTCGAACACCGAGGAACGAACGGAACGAACGAAACGAGCGCACCGAACGAGGAACCAGACGCCGTCGAAGCTGAGCCAGATGGCGGATCTACGGAGGAGACGAACGATGGCTGAGTACCTGCGCGTTACGCCGACGTCCGAGCGACTCGATCTGGAGAGTATCTCCCGAGTCCTCGACAGCCTCCACAAACTGACCACGCCCGGCTCGCCGGGCCTCGGGGCGAAGCTGAACCCGCTCCACAGTGAGACACCACCCCGATTTGAGTTCCTCGCGATCAGTGATGGCCCGGACGACCCGGTGGAGTTCTTCTACGGGGCCGATGCGCACCTCGATACGCTCGAAAAGCGCCTCCGTTCCATCTATCCGGCCACGTTCGACATCGAGCGCGTCGACGTCGATGTCGCCGCTCGGCTCATTCAGCCAGTCGAGTTCACACCGCAGGAATTTGTCGACCACTACGAGGCCGGACAGCTGCAGTACGAGTTTGCCCCGGCAGAACAGTACGACATCGTCGACGAGGAACCAGTGGACTCCGAGTCAGCCGACGCAGACCCCGTTGTCGACGGCGGTACGGCATCCAACAGAGTCCCTGATTATCACGTGACTGTCGGGGACTCTGCCCTCGAACTAGCGCCGCCCGATGTACTTCCAGACGACAAAGAAGAGCGACGGGCCATCGAGAAGCCGACGATGACACCGGCGGGAACGATTCTGGCTCGCCCGGCACAAGACGCTGTCTCGCCGCTCGGTGTCCGGTGGTGTGGCTCCGCGTCGCGAAAGCAGGACTGGATGACCTCGCTGACGCCGTTCACGGCAGAGGAAACGAACGGCGACCTCGCATCCGTCGACGAACCGGGCGCGGCGCTGGCGTCGTTGATCGACCACCTGATGGAGGCGACAGCGCCGACCGCGTTCCAGGTCGTCTTCCAACGGCGTGCCAGCTGGCAGTCCGACGCGGAGGTGCGGAAAGAGGATCTCGTCGACGGCCGCGACACGTTCTTCCAGGAGGTCGTCGGGTCGTTGCTCGAGGTCGAGGACCAGCGGACCGACCAAAACGAACGGCAGATTAGTGAATCCGTCGAGAAGCGGATCGAGTACATCGACGCGAAGAACGCCAAACGGTCGTTCACGGTCAACATTCGGGCCGTCAGCGTCCCTACCGACGACACCCGCGACGACCTCGATGGCCGGATGGACTCGCTCCTCCCCGTGTTCGACCCGCTTGATGGGCCGTTCTACGAGGTCGAGGGGCAACGCCTCCGGGACAGCGGCTTCCGTGAGAAAACGAAGGAGAAGAAGGCACAAGCCGCTCTTCAGCGCCTCCTCAACCGCGAGCTGACGACGGGGAGGGGGAAGACCCGCCCCGAGCTGGTCCTCTGTGGGACGGAGCTCGCGAACTTCGTCCTCGTCCCCTCCTCCGAACAGTTGACCGTCGAAGGGTCGCGGGGGACCAGGGCCGAACAGCAGAGTCGGAACCCGCTACCGTGGCCGAACCCGGATCTGATCCAGCAGTTCCAAGACGGGATGGCCATCGGCTACGCGCTCGACGAAAACGGCGAGCCACGACCCGACCCAATCCAGATCCCGCCGGACCTGTTGCCGACGCATTACGGCCGATTCGCGTCAACGGGCGGTGGAAAGTCGAAGGCCATCATCAACGACGCCCTCTCGCTCCGCGAGACGACTGGTGGCCCCGTTGTCCTCGTCGATCCTAAGGGCGACGGGATGTGCGAGAACTACCTGCGCTGCCACTACGAACGGTTCGGGGGCCTAGACGACGTCTACCAGTTCCGCGTCCCGGAGACCATCCCCGCGTTCTCCTTCTTCGACATCCGCCCTGCGCTCGAAGCAGGTCGCAACCGGGAAGACGCGATTCAGGACAAAGTCGACCACTTTCACGACATCCTCCGGATGATTATGGGCCGCGAGCAGTACGGCCAGGCGTTCGTCGCGAACGAGATCCTCAGCTATCTGATCAAGGCACTGTTCGACGAGGAGTACGGGAATGACGTGTTTGGCCTGGACGATCTCTTCGCTGCTGCCCTCCGGATGCAGCGCGACCAGACGATTCCCCCAGTCTCAGCGGACAACCAGAACATCGAGGAATCGCTGACGCGCCACTTCGCAAAGGACGACCGTCAGTTCCAGGTCTCGATGGACGCGGTCGGGAACCGCCTCGACAAGCTCAAAGAGGACGCGCATCTCCGGCGGATCTTCAGCCACGTTCCCGAGCAGAACGACGCCGGCGAGTACGTCGACAACCGCTTTGACTTCCGAGAGTTCCTCGATGAAGATGCGACCATCATCTTCGACCTGGGCGACCTCCGCCCAGAGGCCCAGCGGGCGATCACCCTTCTGCTGTTGAGCAACCTCTGGGACGCCGCCCAGGTACGCCGGCGCGACGGCCAGACCGACTACGAGAAGCTCACGAACCTCATCATCGAGGAGGCGGCCCCAGTCGCGTCGACGAAGCTCGTCTCCGAACAGCTACTGCCGCAGGGCCGATCGTTCGGCCTGAGTATGGGGCTCGTGATGCAGTTCCCCGAACAGGTGCGGAACCGGAACGAGCGGGCCTATGACGAGGTGCTGAATAACATCAAGACGAAGCTCATCGGCAACATCTCGATCGAGCGTGATCTCGCGGAGTCGCTTGCGCACGAGGACCTCAGCCCGACCGAACTCCGCAACCGAATCAACACGCTCCCAAGTGGCGAGTGGATCGCACAGCTCCCGAGCCCGTCGTTCGGAGAGACTGGTCCGCCGCCGTTTTCGCTGAAGCCGCTCCCGATTGCGCCGGGGCATCCAGAAAGCGACCAGCCGCTCACAGAGCCCCAGGAAGACCATTTCGAGTCCGTGTCCCGGCCACGGATGATGGAGCGTACACAGGCCCAGTACGGACTTACAGAGCCGGCTGGGTCAAACACGAACTCGGAGGAGACTGGCTGGGGAAGTTCGGGGGCCGACACGACGGGCTCGGCTGCTGACGACGATGCAGCGACCGACCCAATGCAATCCGCGTTCATCAGCGAATCGACGACCGAGGACGCGTCAACGTCGACTACGCAGCTCGAGACTGACAGCGACCCTGATGCAGACGAGACAGAGATAAGCCCCCTGTTCGGGCAGGCCACCGAGACGGACGAGGAACCAGCTGACGACCAAGCAGCGCAGCCGGAGAATGGGGCAACGCCCATCCAGGAAAGCAGCGTGCCCGTTCCCGATGACGAACTCCGCCAACGCGGGCTCAGCCGTGACGATGTCCGGTTCCTGAATCGGGTCCTCGACGTGATGAACAGGGACGACGGCGAGTACACTCTTCTTGACTCGATGCGTGCGCTTCGAGACGAGTTCGAGGAGCTCAATTTCCAACGCCTTATCGACCAGAACCTCGTTGAGGAAGCCTCGGCCTGTGGTCGCAAATACTACACTGTCCTTCCAGCGGGGCGTGAACTCCTCGGCGAAAAGCTGCAGGTGGGCCCCGGACTGGGCGATATTGGCGAGAAAACGCCGCACAAGGTTGGGGTCAGGCTCCTCGAGTTATGGCTTCAGCAGCGGGACGACGTCACCTGTGTCGAGCCGTACTACGAACACGATGACGACACCGTGTTCGACGTCGCCGGCTTTAACGCGGGTGGCGAACTCGTCTGGGTCGGAGAAGCAGAACTCCCGAGCAACAACACCCACGCGCCGGTCGACGATTACGATAAGCTGCGTTCGGTAGACGCAGACGCAATCTGGGCATTCAACAACCGCGAGACGGCCATCGAAGTCCTGGACAAGCTGTCCGACGCGGATCGGATCCAGGAGAGCGTCAGCGGGCGGGATGCACGGTCGTTCTCGACGATCCAAGACGCTGTAGCGGACTTCGATGCTGCGGGAATGACCACCGTTCGAGGGTTCAAAAATCTCGATCAGGAGGTCAATCAATGACGTGGCGACAGGCGACTCGTGAGGAGATCTACGCCTACTACGCCGAGGAGTTCCCGCGCTACATCGACAACCTCCCCGAGTTCATCACGGCGACCGGCCCGAAACAGTACGCCGTCGCCTTCCGAGAGTCCCATCCGGTTCGCAAAGACGAGGTACCGAACAAGGACTTCATCCGGCGGGATACATGGCAGACAGATGCGTCGGGCGACCGAACGACGCCCGAGTTCGACGACTTCGAGGATGTCGTTGCGTTCATTCGGCATCCAGCGCGCAACGACCCGCTGGGGCGGAGCGAGTTCGCGCTTGCTGATCCGGAAGTGCTGGAGAAACCGGACCCACGGCCCGACGCCGTCTACTACGCGCTGGATCACTGGGAACGACCCTGGGTCCTCCTCGTCGACATCGACGCGAAAGAGATCGCCCGAGACCGAGCGGAGGAGCTGGTGTCGGCGGACGTCGACGAGCGGGACGACGATGCGTTTCTCGACGCTGCGGGGATCCTCGACGCCGCTCCCGAGGGGTATCCGTACGCCTTCGAAGACATCGACCGCGCCATCGAGTACGGGTTCGAGGTGCGCGACATCTTCGAGGACGATTTCGACGCCGAGGAGACGATGGTTGTCTACAGCGGGCAGGGGGTCCACGTCTACCTGCTGGATACCGACCCGGCGCACCGATACGACGAGCAGAGTCGCGAGGTGTTGAACGACCTCCTCCTTGAGACGTACGACATCCCGATCGACCCCGTCGTGACGGCCGACCGCCGGCGTGTCGCTCGCCTGCCCTACTCGCTGCACGCCGACGTCTGTAGCATCGTTCAACCAATCGAGAGCCCGGCGTTCGACGTTCGGTCGGCGACGCCGGAGGTGATTGACGAATGAGTCCGAGTACGCCCACCGACGACGAGGACATGGCGTATCGGGTTGCGGCACTCCCGCTAGAGTACGGTGAGACCCGCATCAACCAGCTGTTTACGCGTGGCTACAATCGATACGTCGTCGACGGCGAGGACCAACCCGAGGACCTCGTGAACGACGTCGAGCGGTTCGGGACGGCGGCGTTCAAAGAGCAGGTTCGTGCCGACGCCGCCGAAGAGCCGTTCGTCGACGAGCCGGGGACGCTTGCCGTACTCGCGACGTTGAGTGCAATCTGTGTGAAAGAGCACCCGAAGTTCGAACACGCGTCACCACGGAACATCCAGGTGCTCTACAATATCCGAGAGCTGTACGTCAACAATCTCGCTTCCCTTATCCGCGTCCACGGCGATGGGGCACTCCAGCAGGACATCGCCGACGTGCTGTACAGCAAGGAGCCCGGTGAGGATGGCCCACATCCCGGGCGGGTCTGTACGGGCATCACGGAGATGCCAGAGTTCGGGGACGGTCTCTACCTCGAAATCCCGATGGCGGCAGCGTCACGCAAATGTCTCGTTCGAGCAGAGGGCAAGTCGTCGACGGAGACCGACGAGGGCGGGGAGATACTGACGCGAGTGAAAGACAACAACCTGTACGTCCCAGTCGGTGATTTCGATAGCAAGTATCGTGACTACGCTGAGCGGGCGTTCAAGAAGCTCCTGCGGGTGCAAGAAGACGGGCTCTCCGACGACCAGCTGACGTGGCTGACCACGAACGAGTCGGCGATTACGGAGCGGATCGACCGCTTCCTCGAGGCTGGCCATCACGAGCGAATCTGGCGGAACTGGGACCGTGGGGAACGGATGATCCGCGTCCTCAGGCGGGCCCTGAGTGATGCCTCCGATGACGTCGCGCAAACGGGCGAGTTCCACACGGCGAAGGAGCTCTACCGAGCGGTCGAGGCGTATGAGGCCGAGGATGAGTGGGAATCCTCTATGAGGGATTGGATCTCGAGTCCAAGCAGTCTCGCGAAGCACTTGGCCGACCACGAATCCCACTCGGCTGTCACGATCGACCGCGACGGGCGCGTCAATACGTACCGAATCGGGCGATCCGGGACCGGTGCTGAACAGATCGAAGTGCGAGAGATCGAGGATCTCTTCGAACTCCCCTGTATGGCGAATATGGAGGAGCGGCTACACGAGAAGAAGCCAGTTCGGAAGGACCTCTATAACTTCGCGCGGATGGTGATGTGGCTCCCGCAGTACCAGGATAGCAGCCTCGACGAGATCGTCGCGGACCTCAAGGACATCTTCTCCCGGTGGCCGTGGTACGACGAGCAGGAGACCGAGTACCAGGTCCGCTACGAATTCTCGAACACCATCGACGGCGACACGCCGTTGCCGATGAACTGCGATAACGACGATTTACAACGCTACTGCATCGGCCAAGACCAGTGTCCCTACTCGATCTGGGGCAGTCTCCCGTTCCCGGATGAGATGTACGAGCAAGTGGACGAGCAGTCCGCCGGTCCCGCTGAGAAATTCTAAATCATAGTCTTCTCTCAGATTGTCGAGAATTGTTTTGTAGACCAAAGATACCCCCTTCTGAATCCCCGTCGAGCAATTTTCAGCAGCTAACACGGCCAGAATCGAGAGAATCGGGGGTGATCCACAATTCGAAGTGCCGAGACGGACAACCTCGAGGGGCTCAGAATAGGTGAAGCAGCGACCCCAAGGAAGTCAGATATAGCCGATATCACCTTTGTTACCCCGCCGTCGAGCAATTTTTGAAACCACAGGGTTATCCCGGAACTTGTCGAGGTACTTTCTACGGCTTCAAATCGGCCCGACGGGGTTTTTCTTCGATTTGAGGCCGTTATAGTGTCTTGCATAACGCGGTTTTCGTCCAAAGAAAGAGGCGATATGCAGTGTGCGAAGGCCGCCGGCTCTCTCAGGCCGAGGGGCCATCACGGGGGTAGTGGAATCACAGACGTATCAGATTTAGCGCATAGGTTGACGGCGTGCGTTTCGGTGGTGTCTATCGCCCCCGCGAGGGGGTGGCGGGGCGCATCACGTGCCCCCGATAGACGATGGCTTCGGAACGACGCAGCAAGACACGGACAGCGCATCACGCAGAAACCACCCCTGACGATAAGGCGCCGTGGGGAGACCTTGAGATGACGGTTCCGACCGACCGGGATCACGCGTCGGTCGTCGCCCTCGTGGAGTGTGCTCTCGTCGAACTCACGCACGAAACCGTGGGGGCCGTCTTCATCTCCCGCCAGGTCGGGCGGTCGACGCGGACGCAGTACGTCGCCGCCGACGACGTCGGCGAGCAGTTCCAGAAACGGCACTTCGACGACCGACTGGGCTGGCACGAGACCACCGTCCCTCGACGAACCGTTCGCGACGAGCTCATCACCCAGCTCACGCGGTCGCCTTCGACGCCGGCGAAGCGGTCAGGTGAAGGAGCAGCCAGCGAGCCAGATACCTTCGTCGTGAAGCCAGTTCGAGAGCTCCGAACACCGTAGCGGTTAGGCTTAACCAACATTCCGAACCGATACCGACACAGTGTTGGTTAATTCTGGGGCTGGATCCACCCCCTCCCCTCACCCACCGCCCAGTACCTCGAGTGAGTGTATCCTGGCGGCCGGTCGGCTCGAACAGCCGTCGTGACGGGTTTTATCGGGCCGCTACTCCTCGAGAGCGAGTATGGTCGTTGTCGAGGAGGTCACCAAACTGAGCGAGCGCCGCGCCCAAACCTCGTCCGAGGCGTTTCCGGACGATGCGCTGGCGTCGATTCGGGCAGCCGTCGATGCCGTCCCGGCCAGCGTCTTCGACGGCTCGACGAAACACACGGAGGTCGGTGGGTTCGATGCCGCGATCGCCGACGGGCTCTCGCAATACGAGTACGAGGGGGACGCCGCCGGCGGCTACAACCCGAACTGTAAGCTCTGGTCGCATCAGGGGTTTCACTACAGCGTCGACCTCTACGACGCCGACGCCCGCATCGCCATCGAGGTCGAGAAGAGCGAGCGGAAGAACGTCAGCGACGACCTCCTCAAGTTCCAGAAGGGGTACCGCACCCAGAAAGACGGCCGGCCAAAAATCGAGTTCGGCTGTCTGGTGGTGCCAGTAAACTACCTTGGTCGTCATAACCTCTACCGGCACAGCCTGACCAAGCTCGACTTCATGAAGGGCGTCCTGTTCATCGACGACGTCGCCGTCATCGGCTATCGCGATCCGCGACCTGACTGACGCTGGCACTCCTGACTGTTTATCGGCGTCCCCAGAACGCTCCGCGTTCTGGTGTGCGCACGAGAACGCTGTTTCTCGTGCACGCCGGGAGGCGTGCAGCGCGCGACAGTGTGCGCTGCGTGACCCATTATGGCTGGTCCCGATCCGCACGACGACACGAGTGCTGACTACGAACAGTTCGAGAAGGAACAGCTCGCCCAGGACCGAGACGCCGCCCGGGTTGACACGGTGGACATCGACGACGCGACGGCCCAGCGCCTGGTCAACGACCTCGTCGACGCGGACGTCGTCACTCCGGTTCCTGAAGACCAAGTTCTGGTTCACGAACCGAGCGGCGCCGCGTTCGACTCGACGACGCAGCTGGCCGTCTTCCATCGCGGCTGGACGGCCGGCCGCGACGCTGACGCGGAGGGCGAGTGATGCAGCAGACGCTCACTGGCTGTGCGTTCTGTGATGCCCCGCCCGGCACCGAAACTGGTGAGGCTCACACCTGGGGGCAGGATGAACGGGTCACCCACCCAATCTGCGTCGACTGTGCCATCCAGACCGAGCCGGATCCCGACGGGCGCGATCATGTCGCCTGTGACGGCTGTGGGCTGGTCGTCGACACGCTCGCAGCGCTCACGCGGTTCCGGGTGGAACTCGGGCATCTGGAAGGCCCGTTGCAGCTGTGCGCCCGCTGTAGCCCGGGCGGGCTCGCGACGTACTGGACGCGCGACCTCGAGGAGCATCTCGTCTCGACGCCGGCGGAGTGACCCAAACACTCTTTACTGTTTCGCTGTAAACTGTAATTAAGACCGAATCGTGTCACGCACCTCAAACCGCGCCGACGGCGACATCGTCCAGGACTTCCTCTCGGTCGCCGATCTCCTCGAGGAACCACAGCTCGCCCAGCTGTACGCGTACCTCGCTCGGGAGGGGGAGGCGACCGTCCAGAACGTGATGGACGACCTCGAGCTCGCCCAGGGGACGGCCTACAGCTACGTCAACCGGCTCGTCGACGCCGGCGTCGTCGACATCACCGACGACGAACAGCCACGCTGGTACGCTGCTCGGGAGATCGACCTAACCGTGACGACGGCCGCGGGCGACCGCGAGTACACGATCACGCCGGCGCTCATCGACGCCGTCGGCCACCGAGAGACAGACGCCGACATCGACACCTACATCGACCGCCACGGCGTCGCCGGCCTCGCAACGGCACTCACCTACGCCGTCGCCCGTGAACGCGGTGAGGTGACCCACCGGCTGATGGCTGAGGATCTGGACATCTCGCCGCTAGCTGCGGAGATGATCCTCCAGGCGCTCCGGCCCGTCGTCCACGAACACTACGACATCGAGGAGTCTGGGGCGGGACTCGACGAGTTGGATATCGACGACGGCGACGCGGCTGACGACGCGTGAGCTGGCACCACATCGCCGACACCGGCCTGTTCGTTGCGATGGGGCAGCCGTCGAACCATCGGTACCAGGCCGTTCGGCGGTTCGCTCGCCGGAACGACATCACCTTCGTCCTGCCCGAACGGGTGTACGAGGAGCTGACCATCGACGAGCCCGACGTCGAGGCACCACCTATCGACGCTGCTATCGACGAGGGCTGGACGACGGTTGCGGCGCCGCTCGAGTTCTCCGAGCCGGTCGTCTCGTGGGTGATGGATGGTGTCCAGCGGTACATCGCGAACGCCGACGACCGACCCGCCGACGAGGTCGAGCGGGCCGATGCCGCCCTCGCCGCCTTAGCTGCCCAGCACCTCAGTGCGGGGACGGCGACCGATGTGTACATCTACACGACCGATATCGCGGCCGGCGAGGGAGCCGAAACCGTCCTCGCGAGCGAGGGGTACGGTGACTCGGTGACGTTCGTGAATGGCTTCCGGTTCATCGAGGACCTGGTCGCCGGCGACAGCTGACGCTATTCGGGGTCGAGGTCACGAGCGTCGAGGTCGCCGGCGAGATACTGCTCTCCCGTCCGCGTGATATCGTAGACCCCGTTCCCGAGGTGGACGAGGAGGCCGTATTCAACCAGCGTCTTGCAGCGGGCATTGATGTGTTGGCGGGAGAAGCGAACCCGATCACTGTCCGCCATTTCCTTTGGGGTATCGGGGCCGGCTTCAGAGAGATGCTCTAGAATGCGGTCATCAGCGCGAGACATCCAGTCGGCGTCAAAGCGCATATTCTACTCTGCTTGCGCTGCGATCATCCTATACTCGAAAAGTCAACTCTAAGATCGATGCGCTTCTATAGTTGACTTCAAATCTTTTAACAGCCTGTAATCAGAAGTATTAGCCAATTAATGAGTTCCGCTCCAACTGGGCACGACCCCTCGATTGATCTCGTTGTCGAACTCGTCGAGACGCTCGAAGCGGCTGGTCTTGATCGTGACGAGTACCGACTCTACGATTACGTCGATGTTGAGGCGCTCGAGCAGTTGCTCACCGGTTCAAATTCCGATGTCGAAGTTCGTGTCACCATCGCCGGCGTTCGAATTGCGGTGACGTCAACTGGTGTCGATGTTCTCCAAGATGGCTCCGCCAGCACATTAGAGTAGAAGTCTATATGTCCCATCGTTAGGTCACTTCTGGCTGATCTCGAGTTCAGCAGTGACCTCAGGCAGGTCGATATCGTAGCTAACGAGGCGATCAGCTGCGAGTTGCCTGGCTCTGTTCCTAAGTTCTGAGTCAGGTTTCTCGTGGTGAACCGATCGTTCAATGAGTGCGAGGATCGTCAGTAGGTCATTGTGCTTCTGGCTAGTACTGGAAGGTAACATCTTGAAAGCCCCTGACGGGCTCGAGTCCCGCGCCTCGCTGCGCTCCTCAGGAATTTCGGTGCTTGCGTCGGCGGGGTTCCTCGAGCCCGCCAGCCCCTTTCAGTCCCACCCGTGTGGAAGGATTAGTCGGCTACAGTGTAGCCGGTAGTTAGCTCTCGTAACCGGCACGCCCCGCTCGCCGCTGCCGCCCTCCGCGTCGCGCACGGCTCACTTCGTTCGCCGTTTCGCGACCGACCATTCCGGGCTGCCTGCCTGCATAGCGGGCGGGCTGCCGGGCTAAAATGGATGTGCCCTCGACGCCAGCGGGTAAGCCCGTCGGTTGCGCCCCTCGCGAGCTTTCGCGTTCCAGCGCTTGGTGCCGCCTGCGCTTCCCGCGCCATATGACGGCGCGGGTGCTCGGCGACAGTCGCGCTGGACACGGACCCGCCGTCTGGGCCGGACACGAGCGGGCTTACTCCGCTGGCCGCTCGCTCCGGGCGGGTCGGCGCGCGGTGCTGGTTGGGGACACCTCAACTAGGCGCGCTCTCGCTCGCGCCCAGTAGGGCGCTCGCGAAGGCGCGAGCGAGAGCGCGCAGATGTGACTGTCGGTCGTAGTCGTCGGAAAACCGCGATGTTTGGGCATCGCGGTGGCGGCGCGTGAGCGCCTTCGGATCAGTGAGATCCAATGTCAAGTAACAACTCGAGTAGCAAGGTCGTTACGGTCGATGAACAGGCATTCGAACAAGCGGGCGAGCAGGCGGTCGATGAAGGCCGCTTCCCGGTCGTCGACGAGACGCCGGAGTTTGAGGCGACGGTCGAGCAGGAGACACAGGCAAAGGTCGATGCGAACCACCCAGAGGGGATTGCAGACACCAGTGGAGATCGGATCCATGGCGCAACCCTAGCCCAGGAGGAGCGCATTCGGGCTCGAGAAGAGGAACTCGAGCGAATCAGTGCCCAGGCCGAGCTCGGGCAGCAGGATGGTCGTGCGTGGCGCACCCGCCAGAAGGTGGAAGAGATGCGTCGCGACGAGCGGACAGGCACACAGGTCGATCCCCGTGCAAAACTCGACCAGGAAACGCTGGCGGAGGTTAATCAATACGCGCAGCGGTTGGCCGACGACGTCGACAGTAGCTACACACGAGCCGTCATCGCGAAGCGCATCGCCAGTCGGATCCTCGAGGGTGCCGAGCTGGTCGACGCTGTTCTGGACACGAAAGACGAGATGCTGAACGAAGCCGGAATGATCGTTCCGATCGGGAAACTTGAGGAGATCGACCGTGGCGAGGTCAGCGTCGAAGGGCGTATCATCGAACTGTGGGAGCCTGCCTGTCCCAGCCAGCAGCAGGTCGGGTTGATCGAAGACGATAGCGGGAGAACGAAGCTGACGAGTTGGGAGGCCTCTCGGGCACCGTGGATCAAAGATAGTGAGCGCGTGCGCATTCGCGGGGCAGCGAAAAACTGGTACGAGGGACGCGTCTCATTAGCAATCACCGGGTGGACTACGATCCACTTCCCAGAGCGCGGCCGCTGGTGGAACGCGTAGCCATTGTGTCTCCCCTTCATTTTTGCTGTGTGCCGGACCAACCCGAACCCCGCCACCCCACCCTCCGCTCCGTGCTCGCTCTCCACGGTCGCTGCGCGCGCAGCAACGACCTCTCCCAAGCTAGATTTGAGTAACTAGTAGATCACTTGTTAGCTGCTATGTGAACACATACAGTTTTTCTAGTATTTATTAGATTTATATCAGTAGGTATTAAGATAAAATAATGGATTGCTTAGCTCTGAATTGCGGACTAAGGGTGAAAGATGAATATGAACACAGATTTCTGGAGTTCGTGTGCATATCTTAGAGAGTAGTATTCAGAGAGTGTCTGCCCAGGGGGTGGAACGTGCCTTTACACATCTCCGCGGTGGCACTATCTGATAGAAGTTATCAGTTAGAGTCTGATGTGGAATCTTCTGAATAGAATCCCGCACTCTTCACGCTGTTAACAGAGAGTGGCCCATCTGGGCCTCGTGTCCGCATCTTTCTGAACGTGTGGGTTTCTCTTCCATTAATCCTCTCGAGGAATTCACTCACGAATTCTTGGCACGACTCTCTCGCCCAGCGAGCAGAATCTGCGCTAAGAAGTTTGTCAGGGAAGAGTAATGCATCTTCCCCAGCCAATGGGTTCTGTTGGTATTTCCCTTGGAGACCTGATTCAAGTCGATGTGTGTCCTGATCAGTCCCTATCCCCCGCCATTCCGGTTGATAATGCACAAAATAGTTTCTGAGTTCTCTAACAAGTTTAACATCCTGATAGGGGTTTTGACCAGGGTCAAACGTTTCTTCGTCCGCATATGTGAGAATTACCTGATATTTCTTTAATGTCGGTTTATACGAGAAATCACGCTGCTCAACCTGATTTAAATTCTTAACAAGTCTCATGAACCGTCCGTCATCAACTGGTCCATACCCCATCTCTTGGTCATAATGATATGGCCAGTGCTCAACCGCATCTAAAGCAGCATCGTGAAATTCGTTGATACGTGCCTCGAGGAATGCATTTGAGGCGATTATTGAGTATATGACAAATATTCGATGTCGTACTTCAATGGGCTCTCCCTCTACTATGGATTCAAATGGATCTTCAAACTCATCCTGTTCAAGGAGTTTAGCACAATCTTTGAAAAATTCTGCAGTTCCCAGATGACCATGCGAGAACCACTCTTTTATCTCTTGATTAGACTTTCCTGAGTCGGATCCATCTCGTTCTCCCATATCATTGTTCAGTGCGGAAATCCTCTAAAAGTGATGGGGCATTATGGAATAACTCAGTAACGCTGATCGCTAGGTAGGGAGAATGTGTGGAGGCGGGACGATTAGTTTGGGACCTTGGGCTTAGCCACATACCTTCCCTACTCAAACTGAATTCATTGCGACAAGTGTCTCAATATGCACACCGCCTTCACGATCTCGTGTATATATTCGGGAAACGGATTCCGACAACATGCAACCTCAAGAGGTTACTTCTAGGACTCTATCTCTAATAGTTCATTCCTGAGATTAACTAAGAATAAGTGTATGAACAACAGCGTGAGTGCACCAACAAATATCGGAATGATATAAAACAAGATGTTGATAAAAGCAACAACTGAACCGGATAATGTAAATCCTTCCCGAACTAGAATATCAATTAACCAAATCTCTATTTCAGTCCCGGTGAATGTATATATTGGCAGAAGTAATGATGAAAGTACGTGAAATTTATATGAGGTAGGGTATCCAGATGAGTCGACTATTTTATGATATTCATTAACTTCCAATACTGGTAACATCAATAGAAATATTGCTAACGTAATAAAGCCAAAAAATGTTACGTGGAACGTTTCACCAACCGTTCTCACAAGAAAGATGCCCCAAAAAATGAAAAACACATTGACAATATGAATCGTTGCAAATCTTCCAAGGGGTACAGCTGAAAATGGAAGTGGGAAAGAAATCCTCTTTTCCTTGGCAGCCCCTTGTAGATCAACATCATTTCTTGAAAACCCACAAAGCTCAACCATTACTGCCAAGAACAATGGTATAAGAATCGCCACTGTCTGATCGGTCATTATTGTCTAAATTGACGGTCACGGCTACATTAGTATAAATATATTCTTTAATCCACGTCTATTATTTGGAATCTCTATAGGAAGCGTACCAGCAATAAACCTCCTTCCTACTTAAGTCAGGATTTGATTTAACAACCCGGTTAACATAGAGATCATCATATGGCAATAGAACGTAGGAGATTTCACGAATGTGATAGCTGTAATATCATTATGACCACTGAAGATGATGTAGAGGAACCATCATTTGATTGCCCAGTTTGTGGAGGCAGCAATTTCACTAGTGTACAGAATATGTACTAACTAGATCATTTGAGTTCTACGGATAATTGACTCCGTGAAATATCGACCTACGTTTCGTGAGCTTCAACTGGAAATTTTTGCGCGGAGGAAGGGGTAAGGCGCTGTAATTTTTTGGCGCTGTCGCCTTGGCGACACGCATCTAGACAGAAAGAGCGAACCATTCAGCGTCCTCGAAGTGGATACCGAACTCTGCAACACAGTCGTATCAGCGTGCGAACTGCGCAGTGAGTGGTTCACAAAGTCTGGCGACGAGACAGTCGGTGACCGACTCGAGACGATCGCGACGATCTGGATGGCTGGCCGCCATCATGGCTACGTCACCACTCGCATTGCATGGCTTGAACTTGCCGCCGACGCCTGTGACTGGTATACTCGAGTGCTTTGCCCCTCGAGCGAAGACGAACGCGCACAGCGAGCGACTGATGCTTGCCGCCAGCTTCGTAGCATCATCCAAGAGTATCGGTTACGGAATCACGACGATAAGAACAGAGGTAACGGAATTGGACAGTGGTTCAGAGGAGCCTGACCGATCCATTCAACCCTTTTCTCGCTTTCAGGTAGCGACGATCTGGGAGGCAGTCAAACCATATCTTCAACCGTAACTGCGGGAGGTTCCCGTTAGCGCTCTGGTCGGTCGAGAATGCGGCTGAATTACTAATTTCTCTGCTGGCCCCACGTGAGGGTTTTTGTGCGCCAGGAGGTGTGAGGCGCGACTCCGTCCGCCTCGAGATCAGTGATGAGTACTGACCGACCGATTCAGAGCGAGACGCATCGAGAGCATTCGACTGACGACGACGTCACCAACGACCGATCCCAGAGCTATCCTGGCGATACCGCCCGTCTAAACGGACACGAACTCGTCGCAATCGACGAGTGGCTTCCTGGCAAAGCGCCATCACCCTACGACATCGATCTCACGGACAGCTATGAGTATCGGACCCGCTACTGGCGCTGCAGGAAGTGCGGCCAAGAACGCAGCCATCGCGACGAGTTCATGACCCATTGTGAGGAACCACGATCAGCAACTCCCCTCGAGGCCGGCGGCTACTCGATTGACGAGCCACGAACCCGACGGGCACTCACCGAAGCAATCGATGTCCACTTTGCTCAGCCGGGGCCGATCTACAAGGTCGTCAGCGAAAGCGAGAGCACGTACGAGGTCGATGTCGACGAGGAGACGTGTACCTGCCCCGATTTCGAACAGCGCCGGCCAGACGACGGCTGTAAGCATCTGCGACGTGTCGACCTCGAAATTCGGACTGGACTCGTTCCCAGTCCAGATGGAACCTTCCAACGATGAGACTCTCAAAAATTTTGACGCGGCACTCAGCTACGATACCACGCTACCATAACTAATCGCTTCATCGCAGGATACGGTTCCCCGGAGACCGCGGTTTGAATAATTGACTCGAGCCAAATTATTTGAGATTGCGGATCCAAGAGCGAGTACGAATGGGTGACTCAGATCAGCGATCGTGGACAGACAGCATGAACGGACGTGAACGCGTCCGCCATGTCGTAGAGTTACTTGACGAACCAGCACCAGTCCAAGAGATTGCCGACCGAGCAGATGTCTCTCGCACGACAGCGGATGATGAACTCCAGCGACTGCAGAGTGACGACTGGGTCAGAGAAACGACGATTGATGGGACGAAAGCGTACGACTTGAACCCTGTTCGAATGCTCTTCGACGAAGTGACTGACCTGATCGACGAGTATTCGCGCGACGAACTCGAGAGCCAGCTTACAGAGTTGAAGACGGAACAAGAGGAGTTGGCTGCAGAATACGACGTCAGTTCACTCACAGAGTTTCGAGAACAACTCGCTGGAGAAGATCTATCGGCTGCGGAGCTTCGTGAGCGTCGCAACGTCGTCGAAACCTGGGAGGCAATCAACACGGAACTCAGGCTCGTAAAGCACGCTCTCCAGTTATACGATGACGTTGTTGGCCTTTCCTCACCCGAAAGTGGCTCTCACTCGACATTCGCCTAATGGTCGTTTTTCTCGCTAACCGGGCTAACTTGCAGAGCAAGCGCCTGCATGATCGTATCCCATTCGTTCTAGTTTAGCCATTCGTTCTAGTTTAGCAGAGTGTAGCGCCGTCTGACTAGATATCGTTGTGACTACCAGTCAGAGAAATCCGGTGGATAGTGTGACCTACTCCCCACCGGATTCAGTGATTGTTGATCGGATTCAAAGAGCGTTTCCCTCCGATGAGTTGCGCGAGCGCGCTCGCGCAACGAATCTCGTAGAGCGTGAACGGAAATTCGACGCTGTTGCGCTGTTCTACACGCTTTCACTCGGCTTCGCTGCTGGATCAGACCGATCTATTCAGGCCTTTCTCGAACGATTCGTCGAGATGGCTGACTGTGACGAACTCTCCTATGCAACCTTCCACGGGTGGTTCTCTCCACCGTTCGTTGCACTCCTTCGAGAGATTCTCGATGACGCCATCGAGAATCTCGATACCAGAAGTGCCGACCTTAGCGGACGTCTCGAACGGTTTCGAGACGTCCTCATCGTCGATGGGAGCATTGTGTCTCTCTATCAAGATGCTGCAGATGTGTACGCTGCAACCGGTGACGATCAGGCTGGTCTGAAACTTCACCTAACAGAATCACTCTCAACTGGCCTTCCGGCACGGTACCAGACAACTGACGCTAAAACCCAAGAACGGAGCCAGCTACCCACCGGCGAGTGGGTAGCTGGCGCACTTATCCTGCTTGATCTCGGCTTCTACGACTTCTGGTTGTTCGACCGCATTGACCAGAATAACGGCTGGTTCGTCTCCCGTGTGAAGGACGACGCAAACTTCGAGATCGTCGAAGAGCTCCGGACGTGGCGGGGCAACAGTATCCCGCTCGAAGGAGAGTCGCTGCAGGACGTCCTTGACGACCTGCAGCGACAGGAAATCGATGTTCGCATTACCCTCTCGTTCGAGCGAAAGCGAGGGTCGTCCACCAGCCCGCCCCGAACGTTCCGGTTGGTTGGTGTTTGGAACGAGGACACTGAGGAGTACCACCTCTATCTGACGAATCTCTCGAAAGACGACTATAGCGCGCCCGATATCGCACAGCTCTATCGGGCGCGCTGGGAGATCGAATTGCTATTCAAGGAACTGAAATCGCGCTTCGGACTTGACGAGATCAACACGACCGATCCGTACATCATCGAGGCGCTGGTCATCATGGCCGCGATCTCACTGCTGATGAGCCGTGTTATCGTCGATGAACTCCAGAAACTAGACAGAAAACAACAGGAAAGCGCCGACGACGCCGCAGCGTCGTCGCCGCAACTCCCTCGTCGGCGATGTTCTCACGCTGTCGAACGCCACGCACACCTGATCCAGTTGTATGTGATGCTCGATTTAGGGTACGAACTCCCGGATTTAGATGAGTTGTTGTTATGGGCGTCACGTGATCCAAATCCGCATCGTCCGAGATTACGTGATCAGGTTAAGTCAGGCGAGTTCTGGTAACGAACTCGCCTGACGACCGGGGAACCCCCTGTCTCAATAGCGGCAGCTCTGGAACGGCGACGCACTCACAGCCGTGAGTGCGCCGCCTCAAAGGTATCACACGACGAATCCGTGACTGCCTGTTCCAGCGACCCACTCTCCTGAGCCAGTCCACTCCAATTTGGTATAGTCTCTGCTGAGATCCTGCTTCACCCCGTCGCTAAACTAGAACAGATGGATCGTATCCAGAATCGACTCACTGCTGAATTCGACAACGTTCGACGGCGGCGTGCCGAGCCACGCGAGGCAGGCCCATATCGCGTTGTCGGAGAGGTGGACCCATGTCAATTCCTCGACGATGAGACGTACCCTACAACGACGGCTCGAATCGAAATCGGATTTCAGATCCAGACAAGTGACCCATATGAGCACTACTGGTTCAATTGGATCGAGCCCGAACGAAGTCTGCTAGTTGGCTGGCACCAAGACGATATGCACACCGATCTCGGACAAGTTCATTTACAAGTAAATAGGGGATCCTTAGCGGTTGATCATCAGCCAGCCCGGTTCATCGACTCACATCCACTCGATGTTATCGAACAACGGTTAGGAGAACTCCCTAGTGCCGTCCACGCTGTCGAGTGGGATGATCATACCCCCATTGGATTCGATTCATCTGCTTCTGTTATTGAATAGACGGACCAGTTGCTGCCTGGATTTTGCCTTCAGGTAGGTTCCGCAAACAGTCACATCAGTCGTATCCTCGAGACGGTTTGTTGCCCCGAGGTGGGGTGACGGGGCGACCAGTTAGGTGCCTCGTCAGAGACATGATGGCTACGGATCAGACCGTCCGCAGTCGCTCTACTCGAGATGCATCGCAACAATCGCAATCGACACTGTCGTGTCCCGAGTGTAGTAGCAAACTCGTCACAGCGAATCGCGAGGCGTACTGTCGAGAGTGTGGCTTGATCGCCGACGAAAACCAGTTCGACCACGGCCCCGAATGGTTCGCCTCGGATAAAGACTCGAGCCGGCGTCGAACGGGTGCCCCACTGACCGCAGGGCGACACGATCGCGGAAGTCTTAACTCTGAACCAGGGGAGCAGTTGCTCGAGCAACTCGAGGACGTCATGGACGCGGATAGTGCAAGATGGTCAGCAGTCGGTAGCAAGTTTCCGATTCTGTACGACGAGTGGGAGAGACGCTATTGACGACCGCGAGGAATTATCTGGACTCGAGGATCCACATCAGTGGTTCGTCCCCGCACTTGCGCTACACGAATCCTCCCGATCGAATCAAACTACGCAACCAGAACCGAGCATTCCACGTAAGACCCGACTCAGTTGTCGCCACTGCGACGAAGAGACAATTCACGTCTTCGACAGCCGTGATACTGCTTCAAATGCCTCAGTCTCATCAGCATCCGTCTGGGAATGCAACCGATGTAGCACTCCTCGCCGTGGTCCAGCCCTCGAGTGAAAACATACAAATAGTATTTCAGTAATGTTGTGGGAGTCTTCCGGACCTTCGGGAGTTCTCGGATCCCGATTCGCCAACAATTGAGAAAGTAATGGTGACGCGATGCTTTCCGAGCTTCTGACATACCCTGTGGAAAATCCGTCTCACCTCCGTCTTTCAGGCCTTCAATACCTCTAGCTGCATCTCTTCCATCTCATATTCGCGAGTTGGTTTCGAGGCACGTCCTTCTCTCCGCTCGTGATCTTCTGCTCTTGCAGCGCGAAAGCCATTTTCCAGAACACTATCAAAATGTTCCATTGACTTGTACCGATGGAGAATCATTCGGTCAGAGGGCACCATCCATTGACCGGTGGGCTGAGCAACAGGCTGCTCTCGATACTCACGTTCGTCCATACGGTATTAGAAACTAAACAGGCAGAAATAACCCACCTCTGGATATTAAACTAGGAAAGATACAGCGTTGACTCTACAGGAGTTGGGCGAGGATCTGAACTACGAATCCGCTAACCAAGATGAAAAGTCCACCACGTCGGAATCGGCCCTCTATTCTTTCGATTCGTCGCCTAATAGCAGAGAGCAAGACTACCGCATCGACGGTGATCAGACGGTTATTATCGTCATCAAATGCGACAAATTTCCGTTCAGCCACTTCACTGGAGTCCCCATCTATCTCTTGCTTGGTTTTTGAAATAGGCATTAGAAGCGAGATGTCTTTCCACTCCTCATCTTCGCCTAGAGCCTTATCATCATAGAGATCGCTCATAGTCTCAATAACCTCAAAGAATCCCTCAGAATTAGCGGCTCCCGCAAAACCGCTAGAGTTTGGGTCTGATAAACCACTATACCCCGATTCTCTGTCGTTTGCCGTAAGCAACCCATGACGAAGCCGCCCTGTGTAGAAGTATTGGGAGACGAGATGGACATCAGGAATTGCGAGGACCAAAGCGCCCAGCACGTCAAGACCGAGTCCGACTAATATTAGATTCCGTTGAGGATACGTTGTGCGGACTGCAAATAGGCATACGGGCAGTCCTAGTAGAACCACAGCTCCGCCTACCCACCTCGTTTTCGGAGGTTTCCATGCAGTTTCCATACAAGCGGTAGTCAAGGATAGAAGATTAAATTAGTCACTCTCAGAGAAGATCAACCGAATTCATACCTACACAAGCCACGGGCTCTTATGCACGGAAGTTCTCGCCACAGTTCCGGCACGTCGCCCATCCTCCTTTCTTCACTTTCTGATTCTCTCCACACTCGCGACATTCTCGCCACACGGATCGGTTGCGGTGGCTCATGAGTCTGCAGCCTTGCTTAATTCGGACGTAATCGTATCGAGATCAGCCCGTACGTCATCGCGGATTTCGTCCAGCAGGGTTTTGATTTCGCCGGCCGTTTCCTCGATATCTGAACACTTCGTTTTCACACTGCTGAATCGGTCGATAGAGTCACGAACTTCCTCGACCTGTGCCTGAATCGTCTCTGTATCGACTGATTCCCCAGTGTCTACATGGGACTGGATCGTTCGCATTCGCGCCCAGTTCCAAGCGATGTTGAGAAAGCCGGGATCGATGTCATCATCTTCGTCGGCGGAGAGAGCGACACATAGAATTTCCTGATCGTATTCTTGGAAATAGCCGACCTTGTCTGGAACATACGACTCGCATTCCGTGACGAAAATCCCGTACTCAGCGTCCCGGTTCTCGATAGCTTCCGCCATCTCATCTTTGATGTCTTGAGCGTAGTAGTCCTTCTCGCTCTTCGCTTCGACGACGATGTCTTGGCCCGTCTCTCCGAGTGTCAGCACGTAGTCTCCGACGTCTCTCCCTGGAATTTCGCCTTCCTTGTCACCAGTATGCTCGACTTCGTGGGTAGTGTTGTAGACCAGCGTATCAAGCAGATTACCGAGCGTCTCCTCGAAACTCTCGCCTTTCTTCCAGCTTTGCTGACGCTCCTCCTCACGACCTGCCTCCCGCTCCAGTGCTTGGCGAATGTCGCGGATCTCCTGTTTCAGTCGATACGTGGGGGTTCCCTCCACGTCCGGATCTAATGCGTCCTGAATTTTGCTGCCGTCCTCACCCAAGACGGATTCTAACCGCTCGGTGAGTTCACCGTCTTCGCCGAATGCGTCCTCAATATGATCTCGGAGTGTTCCATCCTCTCCGAGGTGCTCAGTGAGAGATTCGTCGAGCTCACCGTCCTCGCCGAACGTCTCCTCGAGTTCGTCGCGAACCTGCTCGATTTCTTCCTCGAAGTTCGACTGTAGTGACTCGAACTCTCGCTTGACGTGCTCAACGTCTTTCGTTGTTTCGCTCAGTTGGAGCGTCATCATCCCCACTCGGAGTGTGCGCTCGACGACGTCGACCTGTTCTGAATCGTCGTACTCTGCAAGATAGTTGGCGAGGTCTTCGTCGTGGACGGTAAACTGGACTGAGACCTCATTCGTATCCGGGTTTACCTGGACATCGCGTGCAGTTGCCATATTGCTACTGTATACTCCAGTTATGTTAGAATTGGTGTCGGAATGACGGAATCCATCTGTAGACACCAATACACGGCCCGGAGATAGCACAAAAGTCGTAAGGGTAACGGATGTCAATCAGACATCATCCGTAAACTAACATAAGTTGGCGAGCTCTTCGTCCTCTAATGAAAGAAACTCTGTAACGTAGTTTTCCAGCGTTGGGTTATCAGCTGCGAAGAATTCCACGGTTTGGAAGATCTCTCTACTAAATCGCTCATAGAGCCCCAATATATCGGGGTCAAGAAGCTCGGGGTTAGATGACACCAGCTCCCTTTGGGTCGAAGTCTGGATACGGTACGCGAACGAGAGATGAGCATTCAAGCCTAACAAAAACACTGACAAACTAGACTGTCGACTCTGGTTGGGTTGAGCAATATTCTCAGCATTCACTTTTGAGAAATCGAAGTCTAATAGATGATTCTTGTCTAACATCAATCCGTCTGGCTGTATTTTGTGTTCGCTGTTTACCAGACCAATGATACGGATAAGACAAGGGATACACTCACCACAGTTGTAAGGGTGTCCGGAAGCGTCCTTTCCCTGTGACAATTCACGCGGATGCGGACATGTTCGAGTGAAGAAAATATCCGCCTTGTTTGGGATACGGTCGACAACCTCTTTCTTCGTGTAATCAAGGAACGGATTGCTGATTTCCAGCTTACGGTCCGGGAATAGATCGTCAAAAATGCGGTTCAAGCTCTTTACGAATAGCGGATGAACTGTGCGAGTCGTCGTCCAGCCAGATTCTAGCGATGAGAACCGCGATAGGACGCCATTCTCGGGAACAAAGATATCATCAACATCGAGGGCCACCGCGACAGCGGCGGCGAAAGCGAAGTACATGAACGAACGAGTGAACTGCGTATCCTCATATGCATAGAATTCTTCGTCGACACCTATTGAGGTCAGATCACCATCAAAGAGATGGTCAAAATTCCGCACTAGATGACCGACGTTTCGACCATGATCTACACTGACAAAGTGTGGATTGTACCCGTCCTCAGCGAGGTGAAATCGGCCACCCAAACTATCTAACCCGCCAGAAAAAAGGGCGATAGAATCAGCCTCAGGCAGCTGATCACGATATCCATCAGCACCATCGTCAATAGACTGGTTTTCGTCGATCGCATCAATGAACCGATACTGGAAATTATCACGCGAGATGAAGCTAATAGCGTGGTTCAATTCAGGCTCTATTGGTCGCCATTTCTCCACGTCAGCAACAGGGTGCAAAATCTGTATCTGCCGTGATTTCAGCATTTCCTCCCCATCATCCTTCGCGCCACTAGGACCCCGCTTCACCAAACGATCTGCAGCGTATGTACCGAGTGCGAGCTCAACTAATGCCGTGACTGTTGGAGGGGGACTCTGTCCGAACAGGTCATTTAGAACCCCCCTCTTGTACTTTATCAGACGACTATCCTCCGTTTCAGTCTCGGTACGATAATCGTCAACGACGATTGTGTAGTCCGAGTCAGCTTCGCTAAGATTTGAGCCAGTCCCGGACTTGATCAAGAATCGCTTAGTTCCCTTCAAAGTCCTCGTCCTCCCATGCTTCAATCATCTCGTGCATAGTATCTCGGATCATTTCCTCTACATCCTCATGCTCTAGTAGCTCTACGTTGGCATCTTCGAAAATTGGAGCGAGTTCGGGCTGGTCTTGGATCTTTTCGACGAGTTCATCTGCCCGACTGGCACACTGGTCTCGCAGCTGCTCTTCAAATTCTTCTAGCTCTTGATCTGTATTGACGTTCTGGCTGAAGTGAAGCTGAAGGGCAGAGTCTGACTCAGGATCATTTGTAGCTGCCTCGATCTCCTCGTTGAGCAACTGAAATAGATACTCCCGAAAGTATACCCGGAAGAATCCCTCAATGCCATGTGTCTCTACGAACTCGTCAATATTATTTTGAATTTTGGTGTCGTTCAAGAGCATCAGCTCCTTCGGTCATGATGTCACCCATCGCACTCTCCATTGCTCGTTCTGCAGACTCTGAAAAGGCTCGATCCGTACCTTGAGACCCCTCTGCGAGGCCCCGAGTAGCGGCCTCTTTCGAAGCCTGCTCAACGACGGCTTCAGAGGCACCAGCTGCAACGACCTCTTTTGTCACAGAGGCACCGACATCTTTGGTAGCGGACTCAACTCCGTTCTGGTGGCTTTTTATGATGAATTCCGAACCATATCGGACCGCTAGGTATGCTGGAACTTTGGCTGCACCGTTCGGTTGAGCAGCCAGAATCATCTTGAAATAAATTTCACTCGCCCTAGCAGCATCTTTATCACCTGCAGCATCAGCTAATTCGTGTTTCGCATCCTCATAACCAGCGTTGGATGCCCCAGATCGTCCCCGGGTTGCCGTTCCCATACCACATTATTGCCATTGTGTATTATAATTCTAATTATTGGATAGTCTCGTCGTCATCAGAACAGTATGAAATGTCTAGGGAAGACACAGACCCGAACATCAGCAACGCATTCTCGATTCGTTAGTTGCTGTAGCAATAGTTCAACCTTGGATTTCGTACTCAGCGTGTAGAGCGAGAGTCTTTTGGCCCCTCAATGGGCGAGGGGCTCGCTGTACTGGCGGGTTCCCTGAACACGGTGAGAACAATGACAACCAGAGACATCTACGAGAGCGGATTCGACGAAGACGTCCGAACGGAATCGAGTGCGAACCAATGCCCCGAGTGCGACGGCCAAGTCACGACGAACGCGGTCGAAACGGTCTGCGAGGACTGTGGCCAGGTCATCGATGAACAGCGCATCGATCACGGGCCGGAGTGGCGGGCGTACGACGGCGAGGAGTGCGAACGAACGGGCGCCCCACTCACTGCGGCCCGCCACGATCGCGGCCTGTCGACGGAAATCGGTCGCGGCACCGACGCGAAGGGGAACGAACTCTCCGCGAAGAAGCGACGGCGACTCGCGCGGATGCGCCGTGAGCAGACCCGTAGTCGTTGGCGGTCGAAAGCGGAACGGAATCTCGCCCACGGACTGAGCGAGGTGCGTCGGTTGGCGAGTGCGCTCGAGCTCTCCGTTTCGGTCCGCAACCAGGCATGTCATCTCTTCCGGAGCGCCCAGAACGAGGATCTGCTTCGTGGCAGATCCATCGAAGCCATCGCCGCGGCTAGCGTGTACGGGGCCTGCCGGTGCAACGGCCTCTCGCGGTTAGTAGACGACATCAGCGAGATGGCCCGCGTCGCGGAGTCACGGGTCACGAACGCGTACAAAACGCTGAACGAAGAGCTGGGCCTCCCCGCTGAACCCATCTCCCCCAGCATGTTCGTGCCGCGACTCGCCTCGGACCTCGAGTGCCCGGACGAGATCCGACAGCGGGCCCGAACCCTCGCAGAGCAGGCCGAAGAGAGCGGCGTCACGACGGGCGTCCATCCGGCCGGGTTCGCAGCGGCCTGCCTCTACAAGGCCGGTCGCGAAGAGGGGCGATGGCTGACGCAATCTGAAGCCGCGGACGTGGCGAACGCCTCGAAGGCGACTGTTCGGGCACACCGGGATACGTTGGAGGAACAGGTCGCCTGACGCAGTCCACTGTCTCTCCGTCTGTACTGCACATCGTTCTATCCACGCTACGATTTAAACACGAAGACGAGCCATGTTCTCTGTAGACTACTCTATGAACGGTCGTTACTCCGACTTTGAGGAACTGCGGGTGACCGGCGAGGCGTCCCACATTCCGGACACGAGGCTGGACGACGGCTGTGAGGGTGCCCCCCGGCGGCAACGTGTCGCGACGAGCTCTGGTGGCTACCCCGATGCGCCGACGGTAACCGACGGCGAGTGCCAGTCGTGTAGGGCGTCAGTCCCAGACGGCCAGACGAAATGCCGGTTCTGTCTAACCAACCATCTCGGAAGTGACACCACCAACACGGACGAGTCAGAGTCGACGACGTTCCTCGGCATCATCTACCTGGTCGTCGAGTCAACCACGTTCTACGGCGCCGTGGCGAAGGGCGGCGCCGCGGCGAACCTCCTCACCGCCAACGACGCGGAGCCGGCCGTCGACGACTACACGCTCATCTACGATCTCGACGAGGCGCCGGCGCGCCAGCTGGCCGAGCAATGGCCCTCACTCCCCGACGCGGTACAGGTGTCGTCAGAGGAGGGAGAGCAGCTTCTCAGTGCCGCCCGTGACCGGACTGGGTGGCACGGGCAGGGAGCGTCGGAGCGTCAGGAGCAGGCCCCGACGCGGCTCTACGACCAGCGTGGGGACGGCATCCGCGACGCGTCGCGTCTCGACGCGGTCCTCGACGACGCCGACGACGCGGTGTGGCTGGTTCCAGCGATGGCGCTGACCGAATCCACTGGCGAGGCCGCGGCTGATCGCCAGGTGTCGTCAGTACCGGCGACGCAGGAACTCGACTGTCAAAACTGTGGACGGGCGACCAACCATCAGTTCAATACCCACGAGTCGGTCCCGGATGAGGCGTGGACGGGGCAACCAATCTGGAAGTGCCGGGTGTGTGGCTTGGCTCGCTACGGACCCAGTCTCGAGTAGGGCCAGTGCTGGACGTCGATTAACCAACATCCTGCGCGTAGCGTCGAGGTTCGTTGGTTAAGACCGTGATCACCTGCAAGCCCGACACCAGTCTCGATGGGGAGTCTTTCCGCGCTGGCGAGCGGTGAGGTGCTTCCGATGGAGCAAGAGTTCAAACAGGGCTACCGGATGCATCGTGTACTCAGCAATCTCAACCGACTCGACGTCGACCGGTTGGATAGCGCGGATCGAGAGCGAGTCGAGACCGCGAGAGACCTCCTGGAAAAGGTGAGCCTTCTCACGTGGCCGGGCGACGGAGCCGCGGCGGACGTCCACACAGACCCCTAACTGGAGGCGCCGGCCACGCCTCCAGAGGTTTCACGCATCTGTTTATCGTCCGCGACAGGCGTGCGGAGGCAATCCCGCGAAGTCCAACGTGGCCATCCTCGGCCGGATTGGACTCGTGGTGACCAAGGTTGAGGAAGAAGGGTGCGAGATAGTGGTATCAAGGGTCGTCACTAAGGTAGCTGTCAAGAAACTCCTTATCTATCTCGTATCCGGCTGCTGCGAACCGGTTTGCGACCCTGTATGCGTGGGATCCTGGTTCATCCCCTGCCCGGACCGCGTTGGTATACAGCGTCTCACGCATTTCGTCCTTACTTGAACGGGCGACATTATACCATTCGTCGTCAGGGACCGCCTCAACGATAACGTAGTAAACAGATATCGCTGCAGCCGGGTAGGTAGCTGACTGTTCGGCTAACCATTCCTCAAGGAGCCGTACATGCGGGGCCTGATGGATAAGGAAGGGCGCAGTGCGTTCGACAAGCACCTGCTCGTCTTCCAGGTTACTCGCATCGGTATGTTTGAGACACCGAAGGAAGTACCTGAACTCACGGTGGTACGCAGCACCGTCCTCAATGCCATCAATCTGTGTTTCAACTTGGTCAAGACGCCACTCCCAAAGCTCCCGGATCGCATCCCAGTGCTGGTGGAAGTCACTGTCCTCGTTATCAAGACCGTTTGCCAACGCTTGCGAAATGTTCGCAGCGGTTTCAGGACTCATCATCTCGTAGAACCGGGTTATCAGACTGTCCTCATCCTCAAGCGGCTCATCCTCGAAGATGTATGCCATAGCGACATGAGATGCTGTTGACTTGGCAGTGATCCATCCTTCATCGGACTCGTCTTCCGCTAACAGGTCCAACGCATACTGGTAGTACGGTCTGAGATGGGGATACGCTGAAAGAAGAAACGGGTTGCCCCGACTATATCCGTTCCATGTCGCCGCGAACAACTCCTTCGTCTCGTCCGTTTCGGGTGTTGGAAAGAGGTCGTCCAAATGTGTCCGTATCAGTTCTTCGTCTGCTGCCCAGAACGTTCTGAAATGGCGGCCCAATGCGGTCCGTACTGAGGTAGCAGTATCTTCACTGATTTTCGCTTCAATCACCTGGCGAAGCGGAGCGTCTAACTGGTCCTTCTCTAAACGGCCGTTTTGATCCTGCCAGATGAGATAGCTGACGATTGTCCTGATCCCGTGCTGTCGGACCTCCGGTTCAGTCGTACCGACGCCACCGATCCAGCTATGCGGTTGCTCCTGATCAGGATCCAAGTCAACGGGAGATGTTAATGCGATCAACAGATCTTCAACGCGTTCGATATACTGGATGGGGAAGTCAGCCTGGTCTGCTTGGATTCCCTGCCCGACCAGCCGAGCGATCGAGGTGCGGCACCGAGAACTCCACCGACCAGGTTCATCAACGACGGTCTCACAGAATGCCAAGATCGGTGGCCAAGGGAACTGTCCATCATCCTGGAGTACATCGACAAACGAATCGAGGACGACATCCGCGTACTGGGGTTTCCCCTTCTCGAGGATCTGGATCGCCTCTGCATACGCGGCCGGTTGTTCTTCGACCAGTTGTTGGAGCTGCTTTGCGAACCCCCAATGGCTGATATCTTCCCGTTCACCATCTACGAAGAACCGTCTCCCATACTCAGGCGGGTCCCAATCCACACACTTCTGTAGGACCGTTTCAGCATCTCGATCACGAAGTGTGTCAAGTTCCTCTGGCCCTCGCTCGTTCACAACACCTCCTCGAACTGATGGCGTGTATGGTTCGGACGCAGTCTGTTCGGGAACGCCATACTTGTCAACCAATTCGTCGATGTACTCCTGCTGATCGTCTGACACCTCTCCGTCGAGAAGGTACAGGCGTTTGAGCCGCCAACGCTCAACACGTTCCTGTACAATCTCTTCTTTCGATTGCTCACGGTCAGGCGCTACCTGGGCAGCCCGGTCCTCAATCCATTTCCTCTCTCCCGGACCGTTGCGGAGAACCTCATAGACATGGTCCTGCTGGTCTGTATCGAGGTATGGATACCCAATCTCCACTAACCTGTAGAAATCATACTGGATGCTGTCATCGTCGTAGTTCGATTCCTCGCCCAGTTCGTCTGCGATGATCTCTCGGTAGACATCTGGATGCTGGCTAAGGAGGAACAAGCCGATCCGACGGAACGCAGGAATGGTGTCATCCAGATAGGAGATGATGAGAGCTTCCCGGTCATTCCCAGTCGGATCAGCACTAACCCACTGCTTAGCTGCGCGGCTCAGATACGTGAACAGAATATGCTTCCGCTCACCGGTATTTTCATCACCATAATCAAGTTCCGAGATTGGGGTTCGGCTAGCCACCGATTCATAAATTGAGTCGCCTTCAGGATCAGTTTCAGTATCCAACGTCTGTCGTAACGCCTCTTCTAATGCATCAAGGAAGTCACGGCCACACGCCTCGACAAAGGTCTCACGTGTTTCTTGGAACAATTCATGGAGTTGGTACTGTTCGGACTGCCGATCCTGTTGCCAGTTAACGTCAGTACTACGCTGTGGTGACTGAAGCACTCCTCTCAATATAGTAAGTGCGGCATCTGTCTCGTTGTGTTCGATCAAGTGCTGGATGAGCTGTATAGCATAGAAATCCAGTTGTTGGAATGACTCTGACTCAGAGACCCATGACTCAATAACATCAGATGTCTCGGCTGCTGCATCCGCCGGCAGATCGCCCGCGATACTGATCAACCAACGTCGTGTATTCGAATCATCGGTGTCGAGATTAGTGATGACCTTGACCACAAAGTCCGGGTGAACGTCAACGATACTGTTCAGGTACTGCATGTGAGGGACATCCGGATCAGCGAAGACCCCTTGATCGTAGAGTTGTTCAGCCCACGATCGATCAACCTCCTCATCGAAAAAGTACCCTGCAAGCGGCTCCCGTCCATCCAAGACAGACAGCACCGTCGACACGACAGTGTCCGACACATCATCTGTCGACCATACTTTGAGCTCATCAAGCAGGACAGTCGCCGTATAGAACGGCAACCCATCCTCACCTAACGCTGTTTTCAGAAAATCAGCTACTGTCTGCTGTTGATCCTGCAACTCAATCAGGGCTGACAGATGATGGGTACAGAGCGTGGTGGAATGGGTTCCCTGTTCGAAATCAATTCCATCGGAAGCTAGCTGGCTTTGAAGCTGATCTGCGTAAAAATTGAATGCTGCCGCATGGATTTCGCCAGGATCCGACTCTTGACGAAGCAAGAATTCCCGGAATTTGTCGTGGATCGCGTACCGTGTCGTCCCGTCGGAACCATCCCCCCTATCTTGGACAATCACCCGCCTATTGAGGCCACGTAACAACCGGCGGACACCGACCTGATCAAACCGGTCCTCGTCCGCCAACACAGAGCTACACACATGTTCATTCAGTTCGGTGAGCGGGGATGTCGCTTGGAGGAACCGCTCTTCGTCCCGGGTCAACGCATCCAGATACTCCACCTCGATATAATCACGGATCTCCCCTTCAGGAACTTCGATGGCGGATGCAGGGTCCTCGATATCCGCTAAGAGTCCCAAATAGTACGGATGGCCACCCAGCCGGTCATGCAATTCCCGTGCTGTGGTTGGCTCCATCTCCGGTACTTCGTTCGTCAGAAGTTTAACAGACTGTGCCTCACTGAACGTGGAAAGACGAGTCACCGGGACTTGGCCTGCAAACTGCAGTCGCCCTGCTGAAAGCAAGGTGACCTCCGGTCCGAGAACTTCGGCTATCTCGACGAGGGCATCCTTGATTTTCTCCTCATCATCGTCGACATTGTGTACGTCGTCAAGACAGATGAGACGCGTGTGACCGTCTGGAACATGGTCAGCCATCTGGTCAAGTGCCTCAATATACTCAAACCTGTCTTCAGCCCAATCGGGAGGATTTCGTGTCCATGAGAGACCGCCTCCGACAGGGCCTGCACTTCCAGAGACACCGGTGACTTCTCGGTCGCCTTTCTTCACTGATTTCGGGATATCGCTTAGGATTGTTCGGTAGATTTTCTGTGCCACTGTTGGGACACTGTGGTGAGAGCCTAATTCGACTCGTTCGATGGAGTACTCGTCACCGAACTCGTCCTCAACCCAATCAAGAAGATAAGTCTTCCCAACACCTGGCTCCCCCGCAACATGGAACAGCGTATCATCTCCGTCTAACCGCTGAGCTATCTGTTCCTGAACGTCTTCTCGAGGAACATAACTTTCTGCCAACGGAGACGGATCGATCTCTTCTTCCTCCTGATCACGCCCGATGAGGTTCTTGAATTTCCTCCCAGCTCTCATGATGAACGATCCCATATACTCTACCTCACCAGATACTTCCCGTTTAGCACAGCTGATACAAATAGGAAGGGGAGGCTAGCCGTTTCTGACCTCAAACCTGAATTCTACTTTTTACGAGGGTGTCATAGAACGATTACCACACCAAAGAGCAGGGTGAATGCTGAGATGGTATGGCCTCAGCGACCCTGCAAGATGATCCTTCGGTAGAGTCGTTCTTCAATGTCGCGGAGACCGAGACGCTAGCGTTGTTCGAGCACCTCTCCTTCGAGTTTCTCGAAGAGTTCGACGTGTTCGCCCCGGCGCAGACGGGGCGAACACGAGAGCATGAACCACCAGAGTTGATGCGTGGCTTCCTCCACTGCTACTACAAGGACATCTACGGGATTCGTCCGGTTGAGCGAGAGCTTCGGAACACGGTTGTTTGGCTCAGCTGTGGGTTCGATCGACCGCCGTCCAGAGACGCGGTCGATCGCTTTCTCACCGACCTCGAACACGTCGTTGACGAGGTCTTTGGCCGACTCGTCGAGCAGGCCGCCCGCCGCGGCCTGCTCGACTTGACTTACTGCATCGATTCAACTGACGTGAGGGCGATGCCTGCCGATCAAGACGCGTCGAAGTGCTACGATCCAACCGACGACGAGTACTACCACGGCTACGGCTGTACGATCGTCTCGACCGGACAAAAGATCCCGATTGCGGCGGAGTTCACAGAGAGTAAGCAAGCGCCAGAGGAGACGGCGATGCGCGTCACGCGTGACGCGCTCGCCGTCTCCACACCGATCTGGATGCTTGGAGACAGCGCCTACGACACGCTCGACTGGCACGACCACCTGCTGGCCGCAGGGGTCGTGCCAGTCGCTCCGTACAACGCGCGAAACACCGACGAGCCGAAAGATATCGAGTACAGAGTCGAAGACCGCATCGACGAACACAGCGAAGACGTTCAACTGAAGCAATCCACGTTGGATGAGACGTACAACCGCCGTACGGGGGTTGAACGAACCAACGAATCAGTCAAGGACTGCGGCCTCGGGCGAACGCACGCCCGAGGCCGCGTCCACGCACGAGCGCAGGTGTTCCTCGCACTCTGTCTGCGCCTCGTGGTCGCCATCACCAACTATGAACGCGGAGACAATCCGGGAAGCACCATCATCACGGTGTGAGAAGAGTTCTATGACACCCTCATTATAGCTTACAGAGTGGACTCTGTATCCTATTCGAGAGGTTATTGTGTATTTAGCGTGTTTCAAATGTCCCTAATAGAAACAACTATATGACTAGGTCCTGTTATCCATAATATGGAGGTTTCTTACGAACATGCGAATCCGAGGGCGGGCAACGAGTCGTTTCTTCTTCGGGTTCAACGAGAGTACGAACGGCAGACTCCCTGCATTCTCGTCGATGCGGGGGACGGCGTCGACACATCGACACTACTCGGTGACGACGAATACTTGGCAGCGATACTCCTCACCCACGCGCACCTCGATCACTACCAATCGTTGGACGAGGCCCATCGTGACGGGGCACCGATTTTCACGTCCCCCGGGACAGCGGCGATCCTCGAGGACGTCTTAGCAGAAGGTGTACGGCACCATTCGATGTCAGATCCTGACTCGATACTCGAACGAGTCGAAGCGATCGACGACTGGGCCGATGTCGTCGGTGATGACATCAGTGTAGCCCCCGTGCCAGCGGGGCATACGCCAGGGGCGTGCGGATTCCTGATTCGAGCCCGCGACGGACAGGAGAGTTTCCGTGCGCTCGCTACCGGGGACTTCACACGACGCGACGCTGGCGGATACATCGGATTCGATCCGGAACAGTTCCTCGAGGTCGATGCACTATTCCTCACGGCCGCGACGAACGATGGCGTCGACGAGACGATCACTGATATCGTCGAGACGCTCGCCGCTCGTGCCAACGCTGGCTCGAAGACGCTCTGTACGGCAAGTGGACTGACTGGCGTTCACCTCGCAACGCTTCTCGGTTCGATCGAACACGAACTCGGCTATTCAGTTCCAGTTACTCTCGTCGGACAAGTCGCGAAACTCTACGATGCATTGGAATATGACTATCCGAACGTGGAGACCATCCCAGAGTTCGCGATTCCTCACGACTGCCTCGAGGAAGGGACCGTAACTATCGCCGGGCCGGAGGTTCCGACCGAGGGAAGCAGCGAACGGCTCTTCGAGGCGATACGTGACGACGGGAATGCGACGCTGATACAGGTTCAGGGCGGAACCACGACTGCGAAAGACGCCGGCGACTTCGCTGGCACCGTTTCGTCGTTCACGTTTTCGAACCATCCGACCGAAGCGGTTCTCGACGAGGTCGTCGAAACGATCGCTCCGACCCACGTCGTCATCACGCACCAGCGTGGCCGATCCCTGAAGCGGTATAAAGACAAGTGGGACGCATATACGTGGGCAACCGGCAGTTCCGGAACGGAGCAGTTGTATCAGGACGGAAACTTCTGTGCACCGGACTGGATCGGTGATGCCGCGAAGCGACGTGTGCGTAATTGCGACGAGCAACGGAGCACGATCGACGTCGGAGACGGGATCCTGCAAGCGGCAGCGAGCGTTCCGGTACTCGAGCGCCGAGGGACGGCCACCCTCGAACAAGAAGGCGTAGACGTCGCTCGGCTCCGCGAAGAACTCCATATCGGTCGATCTCAGCCCGAGGAGGCAGTGGCGACTCAATCCGTAGAGCCCGAAACGGAGACAACTACCACGCAGAACGCACACGTCGCTCCAACTCATGCGACCGATGGCGGATTGTATCGAACTGTCGATCAGCCATCGAACGACACCAAGTATGTGACGCCGAATCCGTCGAAGGTGCCTGACGAGATCGTGAATCCGACGGTCGTCAACGTGCTGTGCGAGTCGGCGTCAACGGAGAGCAATACCTCCTCGGATGATACTACTGCCGAGCGGACATCGAAAGCTGAATCGAAGGAAGCCAGCGGAAAAGATGCTGATAGCCTCGGAGAGGACGAATCGGCTACCGAGACGGAAACCACTGATGAATCGACTGCAGTCTCGTACACGGAGCAAACTGAGAGCGAGACCGAGGACAAGAATACGGAAGATTCGGATTCGACAATGAGCAAAACTATAGCTGAAGAGACAACAGGGACGGTGACCGACGAAACAGTTCGGATCGATCCCGCAATTCGAACACTCGCCGAACGCCGGGCCAGTACCGAGGGCGAATCGACCGCAGCGTTCGTCGAGTCGGCAGTCAAAACGTACCTCACGGAAGTGCTACGGGGCAACCAGCCGTGGTCCGAATGGGAAGGAATCATAGAACGAAAACTCACGATCGATGCCGATCCGGCACTCGAGAAGCTCATCGCAACTACTGCTGCGAACGATGACGCCTCGGACGCGGAGTCCTTCGTCGTTCAGACACTCTGCGATGCGATCGGTCTCGATGTCGATGATCGCGAGCTACCGGTCAGTACCCTCGAGGAGATGGACGAACTCATCGTTGCGACGACCGAGAACGAGAACTGCCCTCACGAAACGAAGGACGAAGTCGTTCAAGCGGCTCTTGTGCGACAAGTCTTGTAATCGGTAGTAGTACAGTCTATCTACGAGAAAATCGAAATAGCGCAATTGAGATGCACGAATATTTATGCTGACCGCTAAAAAGGAGAGACAATGACCGACGCAGGTAGTGAAGAGAAGTTTATCGCCGACGCTAAGCGCCACAATGAGTGGTGGAGGGAGGAGCGACCGGCGACAGCCTTGGAAGCTGCCTCACTCACACCGCGTTCCGACTTTCACCAACTTCTCAAAACGGTCGACCAAGCGCGACAAAACGGCACGGAAAATCTCGTCTACCAGATCTACGGACAGACCGGAATGGGAAAGACGACTCTCTTCCAGCAGCTCATCGCGGCACTGCTGGATACAACCGATTTTCCGGGAGGAGGACGCGATCACGAAATCGCAGGATCAGTATCGCCACGCCAGATACTATATGTCCCACTCGAAGCGTCGCTCTATCACTTAGAGCGGCCAGAAGATGCGATTACGCGGTTGAAGCAAGTCGTAGACTACTTCGACTCACACGTTGCTCCGCGGCGAGGTCAAAAGTACATATTTCTGGACGACATCGGTGCGCTCAATCTCAAGGAAGACGAACACAATGAGCTTCTCGATCTAGTCGACCAGCGAACATATCTGTTTCTCACTGGAATCGTCGCTTCGCAAGTCGATCTCAAGACTCGATCAGATGCCGACGAAATAGACGCATTCGAAGGCCCCACACCAGTGCTCCCGATGAAATTCGTTGATACGGTTCAACATCGCTCCGGCGAGGGTGGCCTCCAAGTGGACCTCGGCTCCGAATTCCGGGAGCAACTTGAAGCATATCAGTCAGACGGATTACCCGGACCAGCACCGATCAAAGCGGTTCGACGGTCGCTCGATTTGAGAGACGGTGGTGCTAGTATCGATGACGCGATCGCGTCCCTCAATGAGCTCTATTTTGAACACCTCTCACCGAGTCAGCGAGATGACCTCCACGATGCGTCTCGTGAGTACTTGCAAATCGGCGGGACGGTACACCGTGCCAGTGACGCGTCAGTACGAAATGAACTCACTAAATCATACTTCTTGCTGTATCTGTACAAGGAGTTAGCGAAGCACGAATCCATTCAAAAGCCTGAAAATCTGCACAAACTCAGTTCGATTGCGGCGAGTCAAGCCGGCGAGGAACTTCGATACACGGATATCAGTGATCGAATCGGTGTCGATCGTCGGACTGTCGACAGTTATCTCGAGGCATTGGATGAGGGAATTGCAGTGTCCGAGTCCCACGATTACTCGCTTCGTCGATATCGACGAACTCGTCTGTATCTCCGCAATCCCCGGCACGTTGTTCTGCTATCACAGCGTCAAGAACACTATGGATTCGAGGAGTACAGTCACGAAGGTACACTCAATCACGAATTCGAGTATAAATTGGCCAGAACGGTCGCGTTCGACCACGCAAAGCGTCTCGCATTCACCGTCGGCGCCTACGACGTTGAATACTGCGAGACGAACTCTGGACTCGTGGATTACGTCCTACAGTGCGAGGGAAACGTTCTGCCGTTCGTACTCTCTTACCATCCCAATACGGACGCTGCCGAACAAACTGCGATCGAATTCGATCCTGCGGTCGGCCAACACACGAAACCCGGTAGCGAGGAGCTACAAGACTACAACTACAAAGCACCCTGCCGGTTCATCATCACAGATAGTCTTCCGAAAGACATACTCGAGCAGGGTTCGCTGCGTATTTCCTATGACGATAGCGATGTCTGCTATCTTCCATATTGGCTATTCTTACTGATCTGTTGAATCTTGAATTCATTTTCGCTGGCGACTCGAAGCGATGGACGTCTCACTCCTCTCGAAAGGTGGCCGCTACGAGGTACAGTCCGCGTCCGGCAACAGGTACGAACCCCGGTAGTACCTATTCGTGAGCTCTTGGACGCGGCCCTCGATCGGCATGGTCACCCCGTACCGCTCCTCGAGTTCGACCAAGGCCTCATTCGCGAACGTGGCGAACTGATCGTCCCCCAGGCGTTCGATCTGGGCTTCGAGTTCATCCCGGGCGACATCGTAATCGAGACCGGCCTGTACGAGCATATTCATGTCCTCGATATCGTCGTCGCGGCCGGCGATCAGTTTGAACAGAAAGATATCCTCATTGCTGACCAGCCGGACCGTCAGTCGGTCCGGGTTGAGGAACGGCTCTCCGTGCTCTTGCATCCCATCGGTGAGGACGAGCTTGTTCACGACCTGCTGATTGAAAATGTCGAGCCGACACCCATCGTCGTTCTCGACGCAGCTCGTCGCCCCAGCGCTTGGTAATCTGGATCCAACGACTGAACCTCCGCATACCCGAGATCCATCAGGACGGCCCACAGCTGGCCGTACGCGTCGCCATTCGGGACGACCAGGTCGATATCTTTCGTCGCCCCCTTGAGGTCGCGAAGCGACATCGCGCCACCACCGATCAGGTAGACCGTGAGCGGGGCTGAGAGGCCATCCGCGATTCGCTGGAACTCGTTCTCAATGTACTTGCGCCCGAATGTTGGTCTTATTGTGGTAGATCCACCTCGTAATCAGCCGCCAGCTCCTGGAACTCGTCCCACTCCGGGAGCCGGTCGTCGTCGACCTCGCCGTGCGTCTCGAGGTAGTGGAGCAAGGCGTCGATTTCGTCTTCGAGGCCATACTTCGCCGCTTGCTCTCGGAGGTCCGCCTCGTCGACGTCGACGTGGCTGAGCAGGAGGAGACAGTACGAGCGGTGGCGGCTGCCGTCGTCGATCAGCAGCGTGTGACAGCAGAGCTCCGCCGGCGAGACTTCGTCAAGTTCCTCGGAGGAGACGTAGTAGCGGTGGCCGGTGAGCAGGAACTGGAGGTCGAAGGCTGCGAACCGAGTGAGGCCGGTTTCGTGGAACGCCTCTGCGTCGATCTCCGTCTCGGTCTGGGCGAGGAATTCGTCGTAGTCCTCCCAGAGAATCGTACCCTTCGGGGCAACGGCTTCGAGGCGCTGGCGATGTAGATGATGTGCGAGTTCACGGGCGAACTCGTGGAGGCGGTCGAAATCGGCGTTGAACTCGTAGTGGCCGTCGACGGTCCCGACGAGCCCACGGTCGCGAAACCGCTTGAGGACGCGGTTGACCGTGTTGCGGTAGTTGTCGCTCCGGTCGGCGATCTCGGAGACGGTTTGCGGCTGGTCAAGGTAGTACAGCACTTCGAGTGCCTTGCCGGTCAGCAGTTCGGGGAAGTCGATGTGGGAGTGCTGGCGGACGAGGTCCTGATAGAGTTCGACGGTGCAAGCATCCGACGGGATGACTCGTTTTCGCCGCCCGTCGCGTTCCGTGTAGACGAGCCCCTTCTCGACGAGGTCGCTGACGGCCCGAGAGAGGTAGCTCTCGCTGTGGTCGAGCTTCGTCGCGAGTTCGGAGATCGTGTCGCCGCGGTCGACCGTGGCGAGGACCTCGAGTTCGATGCGCCGGAGCATGGTGTAACATAGTACGAAACCTCTTTATAAGGAAGGTTCAAGTAGTGTTACGACCAGTGGAAATTTTGATAGGTAGCTCGGAGGGTTTAACCAACAAAACTATACTGATGTCTAGTGTTGGTTAATACGGATTGGTCTCAATGTCCTACGAGCCACCGACGCCCCCATCGGAGCTCCCCAACGACATCGTCGATACGCTTGACGAATATTCACCCGAACGTCTTCAGCACGTCGCCAACTACGCTGAGAAACTGGCCGAGTACCGCGAGCGTGAAGCCCGTCTCGCTGAGCAAGACAGCGAAGACGAGGTCAAAGAACGACCGGATGATCTCCCAGATGACGTCCCGTCAAAGGCGACAATCACGATCAAAGAGATCAACGACAACCGCTACTACTACTGGCAGTGGCGAGAAGGGGATCAGATCAAGTCCAAATACAAAGGACCAGTCAATTCCGACGAGTAGGGGGCAACTGGAGAGATTTCGATTTCACCACACTCCGTGTGCGAAGAGAAGCACCTCAGGACTCGAGAGAGACCACCCCAGTATGTCCAGTGTCTTCGTATCCTAGTGGGTCGTACTGCTTGTCAACGCGCCCCGGTATGTTCAGTGTCGATTAAACATACCCCAGTGCGTCCAGTGTCTCAGTTCGGCAGAACTCTGAACACCCCACCATGTCCAGTGTCTTCAGAGACGATTTTATCACACCCCAGTGCGTCCAGTGTCTGACTTCAGTTTGGATTGCAACTGACCGAGCCTTGGAGACACCCCACTGTGTCCAGTGTCTAACGGCTAGTAGCTCTGATTGAGCCGCTTCTGAATTGCCTCAGTGACCCCTACCATGTCCACTGTCTCATCAAGGGCCTCGAGCAACAGATCAGGACTCGTATCGAGCGAATATTCGTAGTACCGCCCACCAACCTCGCCCTTGTTTCGCTCTACTCGACTCGCGATCCCCAACATGGCGAGTTCGTTCAAGTGATCCCGCATCCGTCGGGGAACAAGCGGATCAATCGCCGCTCGTTCACAGACGATCTCGTACCGATCCTGAATCGTGCGTGCTCGAGTCGGCGTTTCACCTTCTTCGTGGAGCATCACTAACGCATAGAGGACAAGATGCCCTTGCTGAGTGAGTCCTGCAACGCCGTCAACGATGCGACTGCGCTCAAGCGATGCCCGCGCTTCGTCGACGTGCGTCTCGGTAACTTCTTCAGCACCTTGCTCAACAGCAATATCACCAGCTTCCATGAGCAAATCGAGGCTCTGGCGGGCGTCACCAGCATCTTTTGCACCAAACGCTGCACACTTCGCAATCACTTCCTTCGGTACAACACCATCGTAAAAGGCGATATCAGCACGTTGACGGAGGATATCGCGAAGTTCGTTCGCGTTGTAAGCCGGGAACTGAAGTTCCTTTTCACACAGACTTGATTGAACCTTCGAACTCAGACTTTCGCGGAATTTGAAGTCATTTGAGATCCCAATAATTCCGACCTTAGACTCCGTTAGGTTGCCGTTCGCTCGAGCACGGGGAATTTGATAGAGAATCGAATCGTCTTCAATATGATCGACTTCGTCAAAGACAATGATGATCGTTCCGCCGATCGAATCGAGTTCTTCCCATAGCCATTCGTTCACTTGACGTCGAGGATACCCAGTCGGCTTCAATTGATCGTCAGGATCACGAAGTTTGTTGATTAGTTGAATCGCAACCTGATAGCTCGTACTCAGATCCTCGCAGTTAGTCCGAATCGTAGTGAGATCAATATCGTACTCGGCGGCATCTGCTTTAAGTTCGCTAAGAAGATAGCGGGTACAAGCAGTCTTGCCGACACCAGCCTTCCCATATAAGAATACGTTTGGCGGCTGATCACCGTTGATGACCGGCTGAAGTGCGGAAATATACTGCTGGAGTTCGTCATCCCGACCGACAATCTCCTCAGGCTGATAATCTTCCCGAAGAGCATCCCGGTTACGAAAGATGTCTGTGTCAGGTTGGAACAACCCCATAGTGATCGTTGTTTGGGACTATTTGTGAACCTACATAAAACCATCGCGTCGAGTGTGTCCAGTGTGTCTAGTGTCCTGCCGAAACCCGTTCTCTCCCACCCCAGTATGTCCAGTGTCTCACGGAAAGTACGATGTATTCTATTTCACGAAGAACTCTAAACGCGGGAAAGATTTAAGTCCGATAACGCTAGACTAGTCCGAACGATATCTAGAAAACACGTTGTTGAGGTAGCTGAGAGCTAGAGCTGCACGGTAATAGCTTCTCACTCTGTCTATGGTCAAAGACACTGGACACACTGGGGGGTGTGTCTTTGCTAGTTCCTTTTCGATCTCTGACCAACTTGTTTTAACCAACAAACAGGGTGTCTTCAGGGTCTGTTGGTTAATCCTTGTTGGTTCTTGTGAAGACCGTTAGGTCCAGTTCACGAGTCTCGCAGAGTTCCCGTTGAATATCCGTACTACCCCAGCCTAGCGGCGACAGTACACTTTCAACGGCTCGAACGAGTTTCGTCTCATAGTTGGATCGTACGCCTGAAGTTCTTCGTGGGCCAATGCAATCCGCTCTCTCAAGTCCTTCTCGTTGTCAACGACCACATATTCGATGTCTTGTTCTGGATGGACAGTGAGATCCTGATCGCGAGCTCGTTTGAGCGCCGCCACGTTTTGCGTCTTCTGTGTGTGGCCTTTTCGGTGTCAGCGGATCTCCTGCTTCAGTCCCGGACTTCTAGGAATCTCCGCAGGCCCCGCCCCGTGAGAAGCACTTCGTAACCGGCCTACCTCAACGTTATGCGAACGTTGGATAGCTCCGTCCGTTCTGCTGGACATAGGCCTCCTCAACGATGTCGTCGATCTCCGTCTTGGTGAGGACGTCCCGCATTGCGGTCTGCTGGAACAGCCGGCGAACCTGGCTAAGCCGATAGTCGGAGTAGAAGCTCAGGTCGAAGATCAGGGCGCGGGCTGCATCCTCACGCGTCTCGTACGAGCGCGTCGACGACTCCCAGTCACCCTTCACGATCGGCATGATCCGGGCGCTGTTCGCGGCCGTCTGGAGCATCGTCCAGATCTGGTTGTCACTGAGTGGTTGTTCGAACCGGGGCGTCGGATCGTTCGTCTGTGCATCGGTTGTGTCCGTCGATCGGATGTCGCGTTTCGAGCTCATAGTTGGTGGCCGCGCGCCCCGTCGCAACCTCGCGACGGGCGCGCTCCACCTCCGGTGAGGCGCGCCCCCGCGCCGGCCCGCCTCGCGATGGCCCAATCACCCAGGGAAATTCAACGATGGACATGCATGTCTCGATTCAACGGTGGAAGTTCAGGCATCGTTCAGAAAGGGACAGGTCACAGTGAGTCGCTTTGGACCAGTTCCGATTGAAAAGAGAGGGAAGGTCAGGAAGTCTGAGGTAGGACGTATAGAACTCTATACGTAGTGGCTCAGTTTAGCGAAGGGAAGTCAGTACACTCCAGACGTAGGAAGGGTCTGATTCAGCGTTAGAGATGGGGATTCGGATGGCGTGAAACCGACGCGAGGCGGGCCGCCGCGAGCTGCTTGTGATTTCACGGAGAATCAAACGATAGCGTATTGGTGGGGGTGATAATACTTTCGCCACTACTCGAGTTCAGGTAGCCGCACGTGGGCGGTATGCGGAGCGTCAGCCAGTCCGTTGGCACCCCACGTGTATGGCTGGGAGTCATCACGGGAGACATACCCTTCCGACCGGAGTCGCTTCAGCCAGTCCCGGGTTTGCTTCTCACCGATAGAGACTCCCTCTCGATTCGCGATCTCGGCGGCTGTCCCTGGGCCCTCGTCCAGGAGCGCGCGAATCACACCACGTTGCCCCTCGGAGCGTTCTTCGATCGTGACAGCCTCTGGTCCGACCGTGACCATCTCGGATAACCACTCAGGGAGTATCCCTGTGTGGATGTAGACCGTCGCAGCCGTCGTTCGGCCGAACCGGAGGACAGCTTGGGCAATCTTGTGTTCGCGATAGTGTCGGAGGAACGGCCGTTCAGGAATCCCGTAGTCGAGGTCTGTTCCCTTCCCCTCGTCACCTCTCACCGCCGTGAAGCCTTCCAGTGCGGCCGTAATCTGAAGCGGACGGTCTCCCGGATGGGGGGAACCGAGTACGACCCCCACCTCCGTCCCTGTGAAGTCGTTGCTACTCCGGAGCGCGCCGTAGTGTTTGACGTCCGCAATTTGGTCAGTCACTCGTTCGATGTCGATAAATGGCTCACTGGATGGCTCTTCGAAGAGACGCTCAGCTGCACTCTTGGTCGTGATGACGCCTGGTGTTGTATCGTGGCGATTTGCGACCGCCTCGATCACCCCGAAGTCGCCCCGTCGATTGACGTATTCACCACTGCTGTATGGCTTGACGTGCGAGGTCGTTTGTACGAACTCGTAGCCGATGACGTCACGGAGATACCGGGCCCGACAGTCATCGCAGAGGATCCGCCAACTCACTATCTCGTCGACGCCAAGCCGTCCGCGCCAGAGTTCTTCGACCGGCGTTCCGTCGAGTCCAACTACTGCGCGGGCAGCATCAAGAGTCGGCGGCCGTCGGATGACGACCCGTGATTCGGCGTGATCGTAGACAACCTGTGACCCGTCTGGAAGCTCGACATAATCAAGTCCTGCTTCCTCCCGAAGCTGATCGTCCCAGTCATACTCCGTCGGTGCGGTATCACCAATAATCGGTCCGCCGAGTTCGAGCATAGCGAGCACTGCAGTCGGGGCCTCGGCATGGCCGTCATCATCGTCGACTGCCTCCGTTGGACGGGCAATAGAGGTGTTGTCTGAGAGTTCGTCACGAATCGCATCTCGTATTGCCTCCATCCCCTCATTTGTTGCAGCCCCAATCAACCCAAAGTGGTCGTCTATCGGCAAGTCTTCGTTCTTGCTGAGAAAGGTTGAAATCGCTGTTGAGAGTTGATTTGCGTCAAATTCCGTTCGATAGGCGGTTCCTGGGTCTTCGTCGAAGATGACGACGCGGTCGTCTACGACGCGGTCAAGGGCGGCGTGGGCTGGCCCGCCGACGATGACGTCCGCTTCTTCGACCGCGTCCCAGCGTGCGAGGTATGGACAGTCACCATCTTGCATACAGGGCAGCACATCCTGCAAATAGTGGTGAAGATACGTCGGTGAGGCGCCCCGCAACCGATAGTCGTTGATTCGCTCGGCCCAATCGGATCCGTACTCTCCTCGGCGGGTTGGACAGTCCCGGTCGAGCGTTGGAACTTCAACTACCGTTTTCTGATGCTCGGCAGCGAGGCCGAGGTGTTGGTCCCGCGTCTCATACCGGTGCGTGAGGATTGCGGCCGAGACATCTAGGTCGAACGCGATCTCTTTTGCGTGTCGCGTTTTTCCGATCGTGGGGAGGCCGTCGATGATTACTGGTGGTGCCTGCTCGTCGTCGAGCTGTGTCTCGATTGCCTCTTGAATCCCATCTCGGCACGCATCCCAGACGGTTGCTTGAGTGAACTCGCCCTGTTGGGAAGCTGCGTGAGCACCCCGGCAGCAGTCATCATGATCAGCACCAGCCATCTATCTGATTATGGGGTGGTGACGAGTTAATCGTCTCGATTGATCGACTGGTTAGAAACTGATCACTCCTTCGAGGGTGGAGCATGTACGTACAGCGTTAGAGTGTTTGATTCAGGACGTTCGCCGTACGTTATCCCTCGATACAAGTGCGTGCATAGGCAAGGATTCTCGCTGGGCACACCCCTAACTATCGAGTTCCTCCCCGGCAATCTCGAGGAGCTTCTGAAGTCGCTCGTTGAAGTCGTCCTCGAACTCCGTGTGGAGAGATTCGTCGTACATCCGTAGAGTCCGAGAAAGGCCAATAGCGGCCAGCCAGTCGCGGAACTGGTTGCTACTCATGTCTTCAACTGGCGTGTCCAAGGCTGTAGAGCTGGAACCAGCCGCCCAGAGTTGGAGCAGATCTAACTCCTTCACCATCGCCAGACGGGCTAAATCTGCGAAAGCAGCACTCACTTCTCGCGACAATTGGGTATACGATACTGAGTCTCTGTCCAGCTCTTGCTCTCCGTTCAGTAGGTTGTTGACGTACGAGAGTGAGCGCAACGAGAGGAAGCCTTCACGATCGACGGCCATCGGAGGCTCGTTTTCTGACTCTGCAATATCTGTATGTGTTTAGCCCGGGCTGATTTCGGTACTCTCTCGTAGGAAGCGTTCAACGGACGCGATATGAACAGGCAGCAGACCTCGGATACGATTCTCAGGGATGGGCTCCGCACCGGAGCCCATCCCGTTACTTCTGCTGTCACTACTGGTTGGTGGAGTCTGTGAACGCAGACGATTTCACCAAAGAAGAGCTCCTTTCTCGGCTTCTCCAACTTGAGCAACGAGTCGAAGAACTCGAACGGGAGAACAAGCGAAAGGACAAGAAAATCGATCAGAAGGACGAGCGGATAGAAGAACTCGAAACACGCCTTCGCAAATACGAAAATCCGCATACACCGCCCAGTAAGCGACGGTCGGGGACTGACGAGTCCCCGACCTCGCAGGACGACGAAGACGAGAATGTTCGAACCGATGGCGGTACTCCCGGACGGAAGGACGGTCACGACCCTGAGTGGCGTGCAACAGCAGATCCCGACAAAGAGATCGATGTCACCTGTGACTGTTGTCCCGAGTGTGGCGAACACTTCGACGAGTCGGTGGGCGTCAGCCCCCGACTCGTCGAGGAGGTTCCCGATCCACAGCCACCAGAAATCACCCGGTACAACCGTCACTACTACCAGTGCAGCTCTTGTGGAACAGAAACCGTTGCTACACACCCCGACTGCCCCGATGAGGGGCAGTTCGGGGTGAACGTCATCTCTCAAGCAGCACTTTCTCGGTACGATCACCGCCTCCCCTACCGGAAAATCGCTGACCGGTTCGAGCAACTGCATGGATTAGAACTCTCGGGCGCGTCCGCGTGGCACGCGACCGAGCGCGCTGCGCGCGCCGGTCGCTGCGAATACGAACAGATTCGAAGACAGATTCAGCAAGCAGAGATCGTTCACGTTGACGAAACCGGTATCAAACGCGAGGGTGAGCAGGCGTGGATTTGGACGTTTCGGACGAGCGAGCACACGCTATACGCCGTAAGGGAGAGTCGTGGAAGTGATGTTCCCGCGGAAGTCCTCGGCGAGGACTTCCCGGGAACGGTCATCTGCGATGGGTGGACGGCGTATCCAGCGTTCAGCAGTAACCTTCAGCGGTGCTGGGCACATCTTCTCCGAGAAGCTGAAGACGCTGCTAGTGACCACGAGGAGGCAGAACCCGTTTACCGGTATCTCAAGCAGATGTTCGTCGGTCTCCAGTCGTGGCTGGAGACCGACCCGAGTCTTCGTGAGAGAGCACAGATGCACCGCTCATGCCAGAACGGGCTTAGATCGCTCGTGGGGCGGTCAGTAACCGACGAACCAGTGGCAACACTACTCGGGAAAATCGAAGGAGGGATCGACCACTGGCTCACCTTCGTCGGTGAGCCAGCGGTCTCCCCGACGAACAACGCAGCTGAGAACGCACTTCGTGAACCAGTCGTTCTCCGGAAAATCATCGGGACACTCCGTAACGATCGAGGTATGTTCGTTCACGAGACGATCTTGTCCCTGCTGGCGACATGGCGCCAGCAGGGACGCAATCCCTACGAAGAACTTCGCCGAGTCGTCAACAACAATGAGATGATATCACGGGCTCACACTGAACCGGCTGTTGAGACTTCGGGGTAAACACGTACCATTCTCTAATACCACTGAAACAGATCGCCTCCTCTACCGCAAGATGTTTCAGCTCAGCGCAAGCGGAAATGCAATTGAAGAAACAGAAGGGGTTGAAACTGTAGGAGGGGAAAGCCTAGGTGTAAGCTTCCTCGAGGAGCCAGCAACTACCGTACGATTGCTAAGCGAAGGGGGTCCCCTTCCTGCTAATGAAACAGCATCAGATAGTGCATTCTTTGAGGCAAAATCTAATTTTGATCCTCAATCTACTCATGTACTTCTTGATTGGACCGAGAGATTAGAGATGGCTTCATCATTGACTGATCCAGTACTCGAAACTGCGACTATCCTTTGAATGAACTCACGAGGCGTCATATGAATAGTTTAGAACAGATCGCGGATGTCAGGAACACTGGACAAGTCATCTACTAATGAGCGTTTTCCATTCCCACTTCCAACTGTGAGTTCTGGCTGAAGGTCAGACAGTAGCAAATAGAACTGATCACCGTCTCGTGCGAGTTGGACGTTATCACTTTCACGCAACTCACTTATTGATACACGGATCGATTTCCCTGCAATTCGAACACTAACGTCTCCCTGATCAACGTCTACCTCCGTTCCATCGGCATCATCCAACGTAATTGGGCCCCCATCAGTGAAGTCCTCATACGTGGGATAAGCAGCCGAGGTTTCATTTTCGCTGGCACGTTGCTTGATTGCAGACTCAACTAGTTCGTCCGGATGCGGAGCTGCTTTGAGATTCAGGAACCCGTACCAATACTTGGCGTAGTGTTGTGCCCCTCCCTCCTGATACAGCTGTGCACTATTTTCGTCGATTACCTCCTCGTATTTGTCGTACTTAGGATAGACGACGCTTTTGTCCGTCTCTTCTTGGATAACGCGCTCGTTTTCGGTGAATACTGCTTCTGTGTCTTCGTGGTCGAGGTCGATTTCGTGAGCGCCTTCTAAGTAGGGGGTTTTTAGAATCGCGGCGAAGGTTTCGTCGTACTCGCTAAATTGAGTATAGATGAGAAGGTCCGATACAGAGCGTGCTTCATTAAGATAAAGCTGGGAAAGAGACTCTCCAACACTTTCGATGTCACTCCCATCTCGAACTCTTTCGAGTAATTCTACAGTTGTACGGTCCTCATCCTCAAGGTTTACCGATGCACTACGAGCAGCATCCGTGAAGATGTGGTTGCGAGCATTCTTCGTGTCGTCACTATTGTAACGTCGCCCGAGTGTGTCCCGCAGCATGCTTGCGACAATTCGCTCGGCTTCTGCACCAGCGTCGGTAACTAGATCGTCCTCATCAAGCGTGCCAACAAGATCTGGGGACGGATTTTCGATTTCCTCACCCATTTCGCAACTGAATACGGCAACAGACTCAACATCCACCATATTTTGTAATTCAATAATAGCCGTGGTCAAATGCCTATCGGAAAAGATGACATATTATGACCTCAATCTAAATTCCTCTAAGACATTCGTATCGCGGTATACAGTTTATTCCCATGACTCATTTTATCGCGCAATTTGTCGTGGGTTTAGCAGACTGAATTGGTCTGCCCAACCCACAAACTGATAAGGAATCCGATTGAAACGCTGAACGACTCGAATATGCCACTCTTAGAATCGCTATACTGGGCCGCGACTAGGTTTCTAACCGAATTCTGCACCAATCCAATTTCGGACGGTCAAGTCCCTCAGAGATCGCTACAATGAGTCGATCGGATGCCGAGCAGGATGGTAAGACCGACGCTGAGCGGGTACCATCATTCGATGGTGTCCGATGGACCTCGTACTCGCTTGAGGACTTCAAGGACCTGTACTGGGACGAGATTGCCCCCTGCCTCGAAGCAGAGGGTATCGATCCGAGAAGCGAGAAGCCGACCTACCAGTGGTTTCGGGATCACGATGCGCGGTCATTCCTCGCGGCTCTTCGTCGCCATCACGATCGCTCATTCGGGGAGTTCTGGAACGAGGACCTCGATCTCGGTGATGATGAAGAGGGCTACACATGGGCAACAACGGATGATGCAACAATCGACGCCCTTGAACAGTTCCTCAACCGGCGGAAATCACGATACAGCCTTGCGACGTCGTCCGTCGACGCGCTCCGTACGCGATTGAACCTCTACGTCCGTGCTTATCGAGAGGCTAACGGGACAGATGACCTCCTTACACCGATTCAACGAGATCAAGAGAATCCAGACTACGAAGCCGTTGACGCGTGCTATGCAGCATTCGACTGGTTGAATGAGGGAACTAAACGCGAATACAGCGCCCAGACTCTCCAGCGTGTGCGGCGCGTCGTCGACGCTTGGTATCAGCATCTGGTCGGTCGACGGGTCGCCTCGATGAACCCTGCGAGCGGCCTCTACGACGAATTCAAGTGGGAAGTCGAAGATTCACCCACTCCTTCGCTTTCAGCGAATCAGATTCGGAAACTGATGCAGGCGTCGGAGACAACGCGAGAACAACTGCTCGTGGTGGCGTTGGCTGGCTGGGGACTTCGTGCGAGTGAGGTTGCCGCACTCCATGTATCGCAGTTCCACCGTGACGTTCCCGAAGACGACATCCCCTTCATCACGTTCGAGAGCCGCAAGAACGGGCCCGGTGAGGTGTCTCTCCTGTACGGAATGGACGTGCTCGACTCTCGAATCGACGAGCTAACCGAAGACGATACATGGACTGGATACCTGTTCCCCTCCTCTCAGGGAGAAACGCCGTACGTGACCCGAGATACAATCCGGAATTGGTTCCAAAATCTTGCCTTGAAAGCAGATCTCCCCGAGCGAATCGAGGGTGAACGACCAAGTCCACAGCTCTGTCGTCGATTCTGGTACGATACCTATACAGCAGTCCTTGAGGGCGTTCTCGAAGGTGTCGACGAAATCGCTGCAGAGCAAGGCAGTAGCGATCCTCAGGTAGTGATGCAAAATTACCTGTCTGACTCGCGTTCTCGTCGAGTTCGACGAGAGTTCATGCGAGACCAACTTAACGCAGCCTTCGGAGAGAGAACGTAACATCAACCCATCTGTCAACCCATTCCAGATGTCTGTTCTCGGTGGTGATTAAATCAATGAGTCACAGAGTCGCAGATTCAATGAAGTATTGACTTCTGGAAGTTATGAGTCAAAGAATCCATGATCCATAGTGTCATTTGCCACCATGGAGAGAGTCGATTCATCGACTCATAGAATCATTGAGTCACTGAATCAGTGAGTACATGAATCATTGAATAGAGGACTCAGAAACACCAGACCCACATCACGAAATTATTGAGTCAATGAATCAGTGAAATCCTGACGTTGTGAATCAATGAATCTGTGAGTCAATGATTCAAAGACAGTTCTCGAAAAAGAGAGAATCATAACCTTCATCCCCTCAAACGCCGATATACGACGGAATCGTATTGAGAGAGATACAACTGAGTGTCTGACATGGATTTATGAGTCATTGATTCAATGATCGAACTATGACCGAATCACCTCGTGGATGGGGCGTCACACCATCGACTGGCATCCCTACGATCGCCTTCGGCAACCAGAAAGGCGGGACGGGAAAGACAACCGCGACGATCAACAGTGCCGCGGCACTGGCCACTCGCAACCACGATGTTCTTGCAATCGATATGGACCCACAAGCCGACATGACGAAAGGGCTTGGACTGGGTCCGGGCGACGACAACGATCCGTCAAGCCCGAAGAACGACCTCCCCAACACACTAGTCACCGATGACGAGAATCTGCTCGACGTACTCGTCGACAATCCGCGTACGCACGATACTAGTCTTTCAGAGATCGTGATCGAAGCCGACGAGTACGACCATCTGAACTTCGACCTGATTCCCAGTCACAAGGACATGGGCCTTGCTCGAGATTGGATGGACGATGCGAATGCTCGTCTCTCGCTGAAATTCGCCCTTGAAGAGATGGTTGACGACGGATACAACTACGATTTTATCGTAGTCGATTGCCCTCCCGACCTCTCAGTCCTGACGGACGCGGCCTTCATCGCGGCTCAGAACGTCTTCCTGGCTGCACAGACCCAAGCAACATCACGGGATGCACTTGACGACCTGTGGGACCAGCTGGAGTCCATCGAGGACAACCAGCAGATCGAGATCGCAATCGTTGGACTCCTGGCGAACATGTACCGGGACGACGGTCAGTCAGAAAAATTCCTCAACGCATTCGACGAGTCCTTCGCGTCGATGGCGCCGATTTTCAAACTCCCGATGCGGGTTGCGATCCAGCGTGCGTGGGACAACGGACGAGATATTTTCGAATGGGAGGACGCGAACGACCAGCAAGTAGAGCGCGATATCTTCTTCGAGGTTGCAGAAACGATGGAACGGGCGTTCGACAAAACGCAGGTGGAGGTGTAAGTATGCCTCGAGGAATGGATGAGCGATTCGAGGATCCTTCAGACGAAGGGGAAGAGGACGCGGTCACAGACGAGGAGACCACAGAGACGTCGGAGGAATCGGAAGAACAAGGTCGTAAAACTGCGGCAGCGACCGAGGATCGATCAGATCAACAGAGAACCGCATCCACGACCGATACTGATTCGTCGACCAGTGAGGCAGGAGAGACAGATGACGAACCGCTGAACATCCGCGAAGATTGGGATTCAGCCACGATATACGTTGAACCGGAGCAAAGCGAGGACATCGAGATCACGTTCACTCGCCTGAAAAAGCAGCTCAAACGCGAGGACATCACGCTGGAGAAAAACAAGCACTTCTACCGCGGTGTTTTCGAGGTAGCGTTCGGCGAGCACCAGGAAGAAACGAAGGAGAAGATTCGCGAACTCGCCAAGGAAGACGTCGATCAGTGAATCAGTGATTCATTGAATCTGGAATGATATGAGGGTGGCCCGGCATCGAACGAGGATCTCAGAATCGGCCCTCTCCTGTTCTTTTGAAGGCCAAAATAAATCGTCATTCACTATACTATCGAGTCGTTGGTGGAAAAGGTCAGACCGACCCCCTATCGATGATCCGTCCTGAAAAGAGACCCTTAGCAAAGTCTGTGTAGCCGCAAGTTGCAGTAGTCTGTATGCCCTACTGCCCGAATTGCGGAGACCAAGTCAAAGACATTCATCACTACTGTGGGTCATGTGGTCAGGCGCTTTCAGATATTGGTACGTGTTTACCCCGAAGTCTCAACAGCCGGTTCAGTGTGAGCCCGTGATATCATCTCATTGTTGTTGACGACTCGGCGAAGTTCTTCGTAGGGATTGCGTCCCTGCTGGCGCCATGTCGCCAGCAGGGACAAGATCGTCTCGTGAACGAACATACCTCGATCGTTACGGAGTGTCCCGATGATTTTCCGGAGAACGACTGGTTCACGAAGTGCGTTCTCAGCTGCGTTGTTCGTCGGGGAGACCGCTGGCTCACCGACGAAGGTGAGCCAGTGGTCGATCCCTCCTTCGATTTTCCCGAGTAGTGTTGCCACTGGTTCGTCGGTTACTGACCGCCCCCACGAGCGATCTAAGCCCGTTCTGGCATGAGCGGTGCATCTGTGCTCTCTCACGAAGACTCGGGGTCGGTCT
>NZ_CP019287.1 GCF_000226975.2 Halobiforma lacisalsi AJ5
CTGCTCTTGATGGAACGGAGATCGTCGGATCTGGGTACGGGCGAGCCGAAGACACACAGACAGATGCCCCACCAGTGACCACGTACCGCGAGGCACTGGCTGAAGCCATGCTACACGCCCCGATGCTGGCCCCGATGGTCGGCATGGCGAAACTCAACAACACCGAAAACGACGGATAGAGCACCCATCACGAACCACCCCGATCGAGAACAACGCGCATCTATATATCTACCTCCTCTCTGACACACCATGGGCAAATGGGCTGTGGGCCAATTTCATTCACTGTAGACCGAAGGTCTACAGTTAATGAATACTGTAGGGGAGGGTATCACTGAATACGCATACTACCAGAAGTATGATAAACCGACTACGAGTCCTTGTACCTCACACGGTGCTCCTCCGGCACACGGTGGACCAGTTCACTGTAGATCGCCCGGAACGCATTCCCGATCTCAGCGAGCCGCGCCACATCGTCGTCCGTCAGTGGCTTATCATCGTTCAGTAACGCCCGCGTCAACGTGTCTGCGGCCGTTATAGCCTCCTGCTTCTGACCCTCCAGCACCAACGCCACGAACTCGTCTGACTCACCTTCGAGCGGCGTTCCGTGGACCAAGTCTTCGGTATCGATACTCTCATGCCCCTTTGCCGGGGAATCTGATTTTGCTGTCATGGTTTCCGTGACGGCACGGGGTCGGTGGTGTGACACCGGCCCTTTCGGGCACACCCGCGCCAGTGGGTGCCTCGCCCGTTCTCGCGGGGTCATCGGCAATCCTCTGGTGGTCGAGCCACCGGCTCGTCGAGGACCGGCGGCAACTCACGACGATCGCGTGGCCCGTCCTCACTCCATGGCCACTCGAACGACATGAGCACCTCCGCGTACCACGGTTCTCGAACGTTGCAGTTCTCGACCAAGTACCGCGCCATCGTCTCCGCCGAGAACGTAGCGAAGCCGGTCTTCTCGCACCGGATTTTCGCACCCCCCGACACGTGCGCCAACCGCGTCTCACGTAACAGCCGATCCTCTGGTAGCACCAACTCGGCCATCGACGCACCCCCCCCACCACCACCCGTTGCCTCTATCGATCCGTCCGGGTTGACGATCTCGACCAGCTCGTACTCAGCTGGAATCTCCGGCGGCTCGCCATAGACCGGCTCGACTTCCTCAGCTGTGTTTACTCCAGCCACGGCCTCCTCGACCACCTGCTTGTGTTGCGGTGCGATCCCCAGCGACCCCATCACGTTCGGCACCGAGTCCGGCACCCCGTGCGCCTCGACGTACTCACGAACCTGTGACCGAGCCTCTGCCGCTGCCGGTGGCTCGCCCGTCCGGTATCCGACCACGTACTCATGACCACCATCAGCGACCGCCTGCTGGCCGTCAGACGACGACTGTGACGACAGCCGGTACTCTGCTATCGTATCGGCACCGATCCCAACAGCAGAGCCACAGCGAGCACACACGACGTTACCCTTCCCGTCGTACTTCAGGCGGTGGCCGTGCACTCGCTCCTTGTCCTGAAGGCATAGGTCCGCTTTCGCGGCATCATTGAAAACTTGCGAGCGAGCGATCCTCTGCCGGTTCTGCGCCCACTCGATAGCTGCGAACGCCTGCATTTCGACCGGCATCTCCATCATCGGCGTGTCCTCCTGTAGCCGAAGGTACTCCGTCGCGTATCCCGCCGGTTCCTCCAAGTCTAAGCGCACCTCTATGGCCTTCTCGCGGGTATGAGCCTCTGGTTTCGCCAAGTCACACGCTTCGATGTGCTTCTCAATCGCCGGGTAGAACGTGTTCTCCAACACAGCCACGATCTCGTGGTCCGTGTCGAACGTGTCGCGTAGCCCTGTTGCCTGCAAGTCGATGTAAATAGCATCGTGACAATGCACGTAACAGGCGTTCTCTCCCGGATTCTCAGCATCCAACCCGTGCACGTCGTCACCACGAACGTACCCCCACTGTTCAGACTCTAAGCCGAGATGGTACTCCGCTGCGTTCCGCACCACGTCGTACACGTCACCCTGCGACCACGTGCGGGCCACGCGGTCGCCGTGATCGACCGGCGGCACCCGCTCACCGTCCGGCTTCGATGAACCCGTCCGCGTGAGCATGATCGTAGCGACGTCGCCCCATTCGCCCTCGACGTGCTCGCCGGAGCGAGCACTGTCTTCGCTCTCCGGGTACGTCCCACCCATCAGTTGCCGCTGAAACGCCGCGTTCTTGGCGGCTTGCTCATCGCCGTAGGAACTCGTCCAACAGTCATCGAAGTCCACAGTGAACGTCTCACCGTCGTAACGCGACTCGAAACGACCACCCAGCCCATCATCGTAGGGCTGGCGGGCTGTTAGGAACCGGAACAACCCTTCCGCCCATGTCACCGACTCGGCCCGTTCGACGCGATCGACGCTAAACCCGCGCTCCCATTCGCGCTCGCCCTGGACATGCTCCTCGACGCGATCCGTTTCGACCAGTTCCGAGCGGAGTGTCTGACCGTCCCTCTCGGATAGCGGCCGACCAGCGAGGTACGGGTACTTCTCACGGAACTCCTCGACGCACTCGGCTGCCCGATCAGCCACCCGCTCATCGTATGGCCGCGTTTCGTGAGACGGCTGATCTTCCGGGGTACAAGCTTCTACAGAGTTAGACCGTGGTAGCCGAGAGTGTGCTAACTCGGGCTGGCCTTCGTCCGCACTCATGGCCACCACCCGCTGTTACCGGAATCCCTCGCGCTCGCTCCCTCGCCGGAACGAGGCCGGTCGCTCGCTCCGCTGCGCTCCCTGTGTTCCGGTCTTTCCGGTGCTCGCTCCGCTGCGCGCCGGGTACGGGCATCCACCCATCCGGCACTCGCTCGCGCTCGGTCACGCTCGAGGACAACCGCGACCGCGAAAGATGGGACCGCCCGCCGGGAGATCGGCAAGCTGTGGGCTGTGGGCTGTGGGCTGCACTGGCTGAAATCAGCCGTTATAACACCGCACACCAGCCGCCGAAGGGAGCGCAAATTACTTTTCGGCGGAGACAGAAGGGTAGGACACGGAACCTCCCGGGCAAGGAGTTCCACCCGCAGGGGGCCGGTGGCACGGCCCCCCGCGGTCGTGTCCGGCCCTTCCTGCCGGACTTCGATCACGTTGGTTAGCTTTGCCTACCTGTCGTTCCTCATGGCACTTAGCCGTTTCTCTCGCGAACCCAAAGCTTGAAATCGGTGTTTTAACATATTATAACGGTATGAGCACCGTGATTTCAGCCGAAATACCGGACTCGTTAGAAAACCGACTCACCGAACGACAGGAACCAGACGAAAGTCGTAGCGCCGCTATCCGGCGGACGTTACGCGACGGAACTCACGCGCCCGAACTCCGGCGCGAGAACCACGAACTCCGCGAGAAACTGGAGAATCGAGAAAACCAGATCGAAGAACTTCGAGACGAACTCGATGAGCACCGCGAGAGGGACGCGCGGACCATCACCGTCACGCACCCAGCCGCCGTTTCCCTCATCGGCTGGTTCCTGCTCGCCCTGACCATCACGGCTGAACCGGCCCTTCCCATCGCCGTGATCGGCGCGGTGGCGATCGTCGGCGCGGTCGCACTTGGCGTGTACCGCCACACCCGAGGTGATTCAGCATGAACACCTCAAGCGATCAGCTACAGAAAGAACTCATCTGGGCACTGGCACACGGCACCAACCTCTCACAAGACGAGATCGCCGACCATCCAGCGATCGACAAATCCCAACCGACCGTAAGCCGGATTCTCAACAACTACGACC